>JAFAHH010000167.1 GCA_019237355.1 Acetobacteraceae bacterium
TATCACCGCGCGGCCGAGATTGCCGCTCAGCATCTTCAACCCGCCATCAGGGGCGAACGGCTTGGCGACGCTGCCGAGCACCGCTGGATCGAGGCTTTCGCGCGGCGCCGGATGCCAGACGATGCCCTCGCCTTCCAGCTTCGGCTCCTGCCGGTACGCTTCCAGCCCCTCGCCCACGACGGTGCGCACGTCCTCGTGCAGCAGCCCCGCGTCCAGCAGCTCGCCGATTAGCCGCCCCATCCCGCCGGCGGCGTGGAAATGGTTCACGTCCGCCTTGCCGTTCGGGTACACCCGGCAGAGTAGGGGCACCACCTCGGCGAGATCCGCGAAATCATCCCATGTCAGCCGAATCCCGCCCGCCTGCGCCATGGCGATCAGGTGGATCGTGTGGTTGGTCGAGCCGCCCGTGGCGTGCAGGCCGACGATGCCGTTGACGAAGGCGCGCTCGTCCAGCACCCGGCCAACCGGCGTATATTCATTGCCTGACGCGGTTATTGCCAGCGCACGGCGCGGTGCCTCCTGTGTCATTGCGTCGCGCAGCTTGGTGCCGGGGTTGATGAAGGAGGCGCCAGGCAAGTGCAGGCCCATGATCTCCATGAGCATCTGATTCGTGTTGGCGGTGCCGTAGAAGGTGCAGGTGCCCGGGCCGTGATAGGACTTCATCTCCGCCTCGAGCAGCGCATCGCGCCCAACCTTGCCCTCCGCGTAGAGCTGGCGCACGCGCGACTTCTCATCGTTCGGCAGCCCCGAGACCATCGGTCCAGCGGGGATGAACACGCCCGGCAAGTGCCCGAAGGCCAGGGCGCCTATGACCAACCCGGGCACGATCTTATCGCAGATGCCGAGATAGACCGCGGCGTCGAACGTCTGGTGCGATAGCGCGACGGCGGTGGCGAGCGCGATCACGTCGCGCGAGAACAGCGACAGCTCCATGCCCGCCTCGCCCTGGGTCACGCCGTCGCACATCGCCGGCACTCCGCCGGCCACTTGCGCCGTGCCCCCGGCCGCACGTGCCGCCCCGCGGATCAGCTCCGGGAAGCGCTCGTAGGGCTGGTGCGCCGAGAGCATATCGTTGTAGGCAGTGACGATCCCCAAGTTGGGGGCGTTGCTGGACGCCAACCGTCCCTTGTCGCCGGCGCCGCAGGCCGCGAAGCTATGCGCTAGATTGGCGCAGCCGAGGCGCTTGCGGGGGGCGCGCGCCGCCTCCGCGGCCGCGGCAATGCGCTCGAGGTAGCACGCGCGTTGGTCATGGCTGCGGCGGATGATTCGCTCGGTCACCTCGCCGATCCGGTCTTTCATAGGGCCGCTCTCCTTCTGGTTAAGGTGCTCGCCCGGCACGGTCCGCCGGGAACGCGGCATCGGTCCCACGCCGGGCTGGTGGGAGTCAAGTTAATTAATTCATGATGAGTTATTAATCCGTTGACCCCGACGGTGGCCCGACCTACAAATCCTATGGTCATCGCGCTCTTCGGGAGGTGAATTGGAGGCCAGCGTAACCAACGGGCAGGGCAGTAATTCCGCCGCCGTTCGCCACTTCAATGAACGGGTGGTGCTCGCCGCATTGCGGCGGCTCGGCGAGGCTTCGAAGGCCGAGCTGGCGCGGCACGTCAATCTCACCCAGAACGCCGCCGGCCAGATCGTCCGGGACCTCGAGCGCCAGAACCTGGTCTGCATCAAGGGTAAGCGCACGGGGCTACGTGGCCAGCCGGCGACCCTACTGCGCCTTGATCCCAAGGGCGCCTATTCTATCGGCATCAAGCTAGGCCGCCGCACGCTCGACAGCCTGCTGGTCGATTTTGCGGGCGAGGTGCTCCGCTCGCGCCGGCACGAGCACGACTTTCCTCATCCCGATGCGGCGCTGGCAACCATCGGCAACGACATCGCGGCCTTGCGGCGCGAGATTCCGCCCGAGGCCCGGCGGCGGCTTGCCGGCGTCGGCCTGGCAATGCCCTACAACCTCGGCAGTTGGCGGCGAGAGCTAGACATCTCGCCCGAGATGGCCGCCGCGTGGAATAACTTCGACCTCGCCAGCCGGCTACGCGCCGCGCTCGACCTGCCCATCTTCGTCGAGAACGATGGCAACGCGGTCGCCGTAGCCGAGCTGTTCCAGGGCCACGGAAGGGAGCTGGACGATTTCGCCGTGATCTTCATAGGCACGGCGATCGGGGGCGGCATTGTGCTCGGCGGCGCCTATCGCCGCGGCGCTACCGGCAATGCGGGGGACGTCGGGCTGATGCCGGTGCCCCCGTCGCGCCTCGCCACCGCGCCCCAGCCCAGCCGGCCCAACGACATCCTGCTGACCCGCGCCTCGGTCAGCGCCCTGATCCGCCATTTGCGCCAGAACGGCGTGCCGGTGGTGACCTCCCACGACTTGGAGGACGCAATCGCCAACCATCCCGGGCTGGTAAGTGAATGGCTGGAGGACTGCGCCGACGCGCTGGTCGATCCGCTGCTGTCCATCGCCAGCCTACTCGATCTCCAGGCGATCGTGATCGACGGCAATCTGCCGCGCAGCCTCATCGAATGGCTGGTTGAGCGGCTCCGAGCGCTACTTGCCGCCCGTGTCCCGGAAATGCGCCAGCCCCCGGCGCTGCGCATCGGCACGGCCGGACCGAACGCCGCCGCGATAGGCGCCGCCATCCTGCCGCTCCATTCGAACTACAGCCCGGACCAGGAGAGGTTGTTCGGGCAATGAAGGGACAAGGCAAATCCCGCCTGCCGAAGGAGTGAAGCACGGCGGCACCGGACCAGTAATTCCGGGTGGGAGACGCACGATGCTTCAGAAGGGCTTGAGCTTGGCTTCGATAGCAGCGCGGGGGGCTCAAGGAATCGCGGGAGCGACATTTTCTCTCCCAGTCCCTCGTCGAGCTACGCGCGTTAGCATTGCGCATTGTCCGCAAGCCCTGGCTATTGCCGATCGCGTTTTGTACTTCGGCGAAGGAGTCTGCATTAGGTCGCCACTCCTGCTCCGGCGTGTCGCTCCCCCAACTCCCAGGCATTCTCAAACGGGCTATCAGATGAATGCGTTTTAAAAACGATACTGTGACCTGGGTCACGGAAGCTCCGACGAAATTTAGGCACCTTCTCCGAAGCGGTCTTCTCGCGCGGGTCGACCCACCAGACAGGAGAAGGCAGATGAGAATATATAATTCCGTCCAGAGTACGCGATTGCACCGCAACCATGCCGGCAACATTGCAGCCAGT
Organism: Acetobacteraceae bacterium; assembly: GCA_019237355.1. GTDB lineage: Bacteria > Pseudomonadota > Alphaproteobacteria > Acetobacterales > Acetobacteraceae > JAFAHH01. The sequence goes on from JAFAHH010000167.1 coordinate 3,205, forward strand.
GCTCTTATCACCGGCGAGCCCACTACGATACCGCCTCAGAAGCTCAGCGGCATCAACGTTCTCCTGCATCACTCAAAGCGGAGAGCCATGCTCGCGATCGTCACTATGGTTTCGCTTCCGTTGCTGACAACGGCGGCTAACGCCACCCCGATCATAAGGAACGGTATTGCCTCGTACTTTAACCCAGACGATCAGCTAAATCATGCAATCGTTGCCACCACGGACGGAAGCGTACACGAAGTCTATTACTCCAACACAACGGTTTTTGGGACAGACGTCCTCGCCACATTTAGCCCCGGAACGCTCGCTGGTATTGGCGCCTGTTATGGCAATGGCGCGAACCACGTTATCGTCCAACAGACTGATGGGAAAGTCACGGAACTTTATTGGGTGGGTGGCCAAGGAGTGCAATCGGCCTCCCTGGGAACGTTCGTGCAGCCCGATGCAATCGGAAACTGCTTCTTCGACGCCGATACAGTCGCTCACGTACCCATTGTCTTCGGCCCACAGGGGACCCCAGGGGACGAACCTATCGCAGCACAAATCGAATACAGCCCCGCCATAGGCATACATTTCTACAACATTGGCGGCATTGATACTAACGCAAATGTACGCGGGATCACGGCGTGGATGGCAAATTCGGGCGTTGCGTATGTTCATACACCAGTTATTGTAACAGCAGACGATAATACTGTATTATTTTCCGAGATGATCTTCGGTGGCGATACGGCGAATACGTTCGAGCCACTCGGCGGCGAGCCGGCCATTCCCACTTACTCAGGATCAACTCCCGTTGGCATCGCGGGCACTCAGATCAGCCCAGAACTTGGCGGATGCAATCAAGTTTTCTATGCTGCAACGAACGCTACCGGGGGCAACTGGAATGTCTTCGGCCAGTCCAGCACCACGAATGCCAACGGCCTCGCCCCTTGCACGGGATGGGTAGGCGTTTTCAACATTGACGATAATTCTACGGCGATCAGTGCCTTCGCGACTGACAATCCTGCACAACTGCACCTGGTAATGACGACAAGGTCGAATCGCGTCTATCAGTTGTTAGCCACGTCCTCTGGCGGGTGGTATCGTCTAGACCTTGGATCGTTCTGACAGCTCGCTTGAGAATCCCTGACCTGATTGAGGGGGCAGCAGAGGATACGTGTGAACTTGCAGGAGGGGATGGCTCTATCCCCTCCGTTCGGTGGCCGCTGATGCGGAGTGCTTCTCCTCGCCCAGGTTCGGGCTTATAATTGCGAGTCGCGCATTAGATTCGCGGTGAACTGGGGTGCGGCCAGCCATGTACATTGCTAACCCGATTACCTTCGCAATTCCGGTGATCGCAATGATGACAACCGCCCCGGCTCTGGCCGACGAAAATGCTAACCTGGATTTTTCTGTTCCACTCATGCCTTTCAATGATGCAAACCGTAGTAACCAGGCGAAGATTTCTGTCGGCTCCATAGGATTGGACTCCCGCGCCGGCGCATCTTATCTCGCGGATCGCCGCAGTGATCCATATGTATTCCAGGTCCCAAGCCAGGCGCCCGCGAGAAAGTATCCCGGGATTCTTTTTCGTATCCCGCTAGGAAACAGTTCTCCCTAACGGTCTGCTGAAAAAGGAAGGCCAGGGCTCTGCCCTGGACCCGTCATGCGTCGTGCGAAGAGCACGCTCCTCGCGTGACGAGCATGCTGTTCGCATGACGGGGCCGAAAGGCCCCAGACCCCATCCGCTAAGTGATTGGATTGCAAAGGCTTTGCCTTTGCTGGGGTCCAGGGGCAAAGCCCCTGGCCTCCTTTCGTTCCTTTACGAACGACGGACTTCAGCGTTTTTCCGCAGCCTACTAAAAAGGCGAATCTGGCCTCGGGGTCAGCTCGCTGACGCAAGTGGCGCGCGCTCGATTACGACCGGGTCCGCCTTAGCGGGAACATGCAGCGAGCCGGCTCGAGTCTAGTCAAAACGGACAGCCGTTCCGTGCTGCGAGTTCGAAGAACAATTTTATCAGAAGTCATATCGAAGCTCCTCAGGATGGCTGTATAAGAATGCCGTTACCTGCGCAGCGGCTGAATCGCTAAGTCCATCCGGGCAAAATCAACCGTGTTATCGAGGAGAGATACGTGACGGCAAGCTCATGAACGGGAAGCTGCTCCAAGATTTCAGCAACACGCAGGGCGGTGTCGCGGATCACAGCCGCTGCGACGAGGATGGAAACATCTGGAGCGCCGGAAGCTGGTCGGCGAATCTCGTGTCCAATGCGGGACGGTGCTCGCAGCGCCAAGCGGTGATGCCGTTCGGCGGATTGTCCCGCCGGAAACTGTGGGAAACCTATGCTTTGCCGGGCGCGGCCACAACTGCTTCTATAGTGCGGCTTCCACTTCAATATACGCCCTCGACGTGAACATGAACACCCACGGCGTGGAGCTGTGACGGATCGCACGTCTCTGATTTCTCCAGGATCTTTCGTTTGCTGCCGGTTTATCTGTCCTCACGAGCCCTGCCATTCGTGCTCAGCGTAATCGCCGGGTCTACGGATATCATCGGCTTCCTTGGCCTAAGCGGGTTGTTTACGGCTCATATCACCGGCAACATTGTCGTCCTAGCTGCTCATATCGTCATCGGTGATCCGGCCATCCTGTCCTATATCCTATCGGTGCCGGTGTTCATGGTCGTGGTTGGCCTAACGGTGCTTCTGGCTGGCCGCCTCGAAGCGATCGGGGTGGCCAGCTTGGAACCTCTGCTTCTACTGCAGGCATTCCTTCTAGCTGGGTTCCTGATGCTAAGTGTCGCCGCGGGGGAGCACACGGACCCGAATGCGGCCATTGCTGTTGTCGCCGGGATGTTCGGGGTCTCGGCGATGGCGGTTCAGAACGCACTCGTTCAAATATCGCTCCCCGGCGCGCCGCCCACGGCGGTGATGACGAGCAACATCACGCGATTCATGGTCGATCTGGGCCTGCTACTCGTCGCGCGCGATCCGAACAAGTTAGCCAAAGCACGAAATCAGGCAAAGAATACGTGGCCAGCCATAATCGGCTTCGTCATCGGCTGCGGCTTAGGAGCAGCATTGGAGGCTGCCTGGGGTCTGTGGTCGCTGGCCCTACCCACGGGCCTCGCCCTGCTCGCCTTCATATTAATTCTCTCGGCCAAATCAGCGGAGCAGAAATCCGAGTGAGGACGTCGGCAAGCAATCTGCTGATGAGCCGGACGCGACCGGCACATTCAAGAGCCGAAATAGTTTTAATTATTGAGGCTTGGCGCGTTCAGCTTCCGCAATGGCTTTGTAATCGTAGGTGGGATAGAATTCAGTCCGGTAAGCACCCCAAGCGGTTTGCTCAAGCACCCGGTTCACCTCACGCAATTTTTCGGCAGGTACGCGCAACGTCACGACCTGGCCGATTCCCATCATTACGTACCAGGAAACCACTTCGACGCCAGCCGGCGGAAAGGCCTTATAATAACCTTGCTGGCGAAGCTCGGCGTTGATCTGATCCAATGTCTTTGACTGGTCGTGCTTGAGAAAGACCGTGAGCAGAAGACTGGTCTTGCTCGCGTCCGATCCTGAGCTGAGAGCCGGGCCGGCGCCGCCCTGGTCCCCCAGGCCAGCGACCGGTCCGGTGAGTGTGATAATAGCTGGAATGCCGATCAGGGCGGCTAGGTAAGTCAAGCGCGAAGCCATTCTTGAACTCCCTTGGTTGACGGGCTGCAACGCCACGACAGCGGGTCGCGGAGTTGACATTGGGCGAGCAGGACCGCTATTCACCGCGCTCATTTTAGTCTGGCTTGGAAGGCTAAGGCCCGTGAGAGTGCGAAATAGTCTGAAATCGGCGAAACTTCGGGACAAGAATTGCCGCGTCGTTCGCCGGCATGGCCGGGTTTATGTCATCAATAAGAAAAATCCGCGAATGAAAGCACGCCAGGGGTAACATCCTCCCCTGAGGTGGTACGTGCCGGGCCCCTCCTTTCTCGAGCATCTGGCTTCAGGCCGAAGCCGCCCTGGTCTGCGGTTCACAGTTTGAGAGTGCGTTTGAGGCCTTCCGCTTCAGGCCAGGGCAATCTAATACCGCCCAGATTGGACAGATTGGCGGGCGCGCCGCGCACTCTTATCCTCCTGGCCGTCCTGGCGCCGTTTGCGTCTTCCGCCCAGAATCGTGGTCCCACGACCGCAGCAGCGCTTGATAAGCTATTCGCGGAATTGAAGGCGGCTCCCACCGAGCAGGATGCGGCGCCGATTGAGGCCCAAATCCAAGGGTTATGGGTGCAAGCTGGGTCGCCTTCCGCGCGGCTATTGATCAGCCGTGGCCTTCGAGAATTGTCGGCCGGCGCCAATAAGGACGCCATCGACGATTTTGGCGCGGCGCTCACGCTCGATCCAGATCTAACCGAGGGTTATTACCGGCGCGCCGCAGCGCGCTACGCCGCTGGCGACACGGCCGGGGCGCTGCACGACTTGGCCGACACGCTCAAGCGCGAACCGCGGCACTTCGATGCGCTGCGGCTCTTATCGAATATCGCTGAGGCGCGGGGTGATTGGCGCGCGGCCTACGGGGCCTGGCAGAGATTGCTCGAGATCGACCCGAAGGCACGCGGAGGCGAGCAGCATTTCCAGTATCTTCAACGCCGGGCCTATGGACAACCCACTTAGAGCGCGATGGCTTGAGGCAGACTCGGGTTCCCATTCGCGAGCACAAAGTCCCTAGAGCGGGGCGACCTCACCTAAGGTCATCCCGATCTTAGATCTGAGATCTCAGGATTACGCTGACATCCGCTCAGGGGAAGCGGCACGAGGCGCTGAGGCGGCGCCGTTGATCCGGTCCCGCAATTCTTTTCCTGCTTTAAAAAACGGCACTACTTTCTCCTGAACTGGAACGGCCACTCCAGTTCGCGGATTGCGGCCAGTCCGCGCATTGCGGCGTTTTACCGTGAATGCGCCGAAGCCCCGAAGCTCAACCCGTTCTCCGCGCGATAAGGCGGCGGCCATTTCACTGAAGATAGTACTGACGATCATATCGGCATCGTGGGCACGCAAATGAGGATTGCTCGCCACGAGTTCTGCGATCAGCTCCGACCGGGTCATGACCGCACCAAGAACAAATGGACCAGAGGATCAAAGTTGCCAGATCGCCCATGCGCCGTCAACCCTAAGTCCTTGGGAAAGCAGAATTCTGGCCAAAGGGGCCGGCAACAACCCACTCACCGTGTTCAATGCACGTTCGGTCCAAGTCCGCGGCTTTAGATCCTCGATCGGAACATCCGGTGACACACCCTTATTCGAAGCAAGCCATTCGCGGGCTTCTGGTTCGCCGCCGATCTGATCCACCAGCCCGAGCGCAAGGGCTTGGCGCCCCGTATAAGCCCGCCCATCGGCGAGGCTGCGCACCTTGTCTGGTTCCATATGGCGGCCTGAGGCGACAATCGCCACAAACTGCTCATACATGTCCATGACGAGATCCTTCAGCACCGCCCTGCCCTCGGGGGTCAGCGGGCGCGTTAGGCTCGGCTGATCCTTGAGCGGGCCGGATGTGATCGCCTCCGCGCTAATGCCGATCGTGTTCAGCAGGTTGGAGATTTGCGCGGTCTCGAGCAGGACGCCGATCGACCCCGTCAACGTGCTTTCCCGCGCGAAGATGCGTGAGGCGGGTGCGGCCACCATATAACCGGCGGAAGCGGCGGTACCGCCCATCACGGCGACGACCGGCTTGACTGCGGCTACGCGAGCGATGGCATCATGGAGCCCCTGCCCGCCCGCGACGCTGCCGCCGGGGCTGTTGATGAATACGACCAGCGCCGGTACCCGGTCGTCCTTAGCCAGCGCGGAGACCGCCTCCTCCTGTTTACGACTTTCGGTGATGATACCGGAGATGGTGAGGCGGGCCAGATGAAGCTTCGCTGTTGCGGGTCGTTTGCCGACAACGGCGATAACTGCGCCGACAATGGCTAATACTGCAAGCGTGCGCCAAAAGAAGAGGCGGCGCTTGAGGCGCCGCCTGTCAACGATGAGATCGGTTTCGAGGCTCATGAGCGAGCAGCCAGCCGGGCTTAGCTATTCTCCTGCTGCGCTTGCTGGTTCCGGCGGCGGATAGCAGCCCCCAGAATGTCGCCCAGCGAGGCGCCGCTGTCGGAGCTGCCGTACTCGGCCATCGCTTGCTTCTCTTCCTCCATCTCCCGGCCTTTGATGGTAAGGCTTAGCCGACGCGCCGCACGGTCGATCTGTTGAATCTTCGCGTCGACCTTCTCGCCGACCGCGAAACGGTCCGGCCGCTGATCCACCTTATCGCGCGCAAGCTCGGCCCGGCGAATAAAGCCGGTGAGCACGTCCTTGACCTTCACCTCGATGCCATTGGGCTGGATGCTCGAGATGACGCAGGTTACAACATCGCCCTTGTGGGTGGAATCGAGCGCGGTTGCGATCGGATCGTCCTTAAGCTGCTTGATACCCAGGCTGATGCGCTCTTTCTCGACATCCACGTCGAGCACCTTGGCCTTCACCACATCGCCTTTATTGTACTTGGCGATGGCCAGCTCGCCGGGTTCGTCCCAGGCAATGTCCGACATATGGATCATGCCGTCCAGATCGGGGCCGAGGCCAATGAACAGGCCGAACTCCGTGATGTTGCGGATCTCGCCCTCGACAACGGACCCCACTGGGTGCTCCTCGAGGAATTGCTCCCAAGGGTTCTGTTGGACCTGCTTGAGGCCGAGCGAGATACGGCGCTTGGCGCTGTCGACATCCAGCACCACCACCTCCACCTCCTGGCTGGTGGAGACGATCTTGCCGGGATGAACGTTCTTTTTGGTCCAGGACATCTCCGACACATGGACCAAGCCCTCGACCCCCGGCTCGAGTTCGACGAAGGCGCCGTAATCGGTGATGTTCGTGACCCGGCCGGTGTATTTCGCCCCGGGCGGATACTTGGCGGCGACGCCCTCCCAGGGGTCGGCCTCGAGCTGTTTCATGCCGAGGCTGATGCGCTGCGTTTCCGGGTTGAACCGGATCACCTGCACCTTCACCGTCTGGCCGATGTTGAGCGCCTCGGAGGGATGGTTGATGCGGCGCCAGGCGATATCAGTGACGTGCAAGAGGCCGTCGACGCCGCCCAGATCGACGAAGGCCCCGTAATCGGTGATATTCTTGACGACGCCGTTCAGGACTTGGCCTTCCTTGAGGCTGGCAACCAGTTCCGAACGCTGCTCGGCCCGGCTTTCCTCCAAGACCGCGCGCCGTGACACGACGATATTGCCGCGCGACCGGTCCATTTTGAGAATCTGGAAGGGCTGGTCCGATCCGAGCAGCGGGCCGATATCGCGCACCGGGCGAATGTCGACCTGGCTGCCGGGCAGGAACGCCACGGCGCCGGACAGGTCGACGGTGAAGCCGCCCTTGACGCGACCGAAGATCACGCCGGTGACGCGCTGATTGTCCTGGAACGCCTTCTCGAGCAGGTTCCACGCCTCCTCGCGGCGCGCCTTCTCGCGGCTGAGCTGGGCCTCGCCATTCTTGTCCTCCATGCGCTCGAGAAAGACCTCGACGATGTCGCCGACCTTGATCTCGGGCGCGGCGCCGGCAACGGCGAATTCGCGCAATGGCATGCGACCTTCCGATTTCAAACCGACGTCGATGAGTGCGGCATCGCCATCGACGGACACCACCGTGCCCTTGACGACGGTGCCTTCCAACCGGTCGCCGACGCCCAGGCTCTGGTCGAGCAGCGCGGCGAAGTTCTCGGTTTGCGGAGCGTCCAAAACCATGGA
>JAFAHH010000207.1 GCA_019237355.1 Acetobacteraceae bacterium
ACATCGAATACGCCCTGGTGCATATCGATGGGACCGCGCCGGGTTCGCTGGCCCGACCCGGCGAGCGCATTCTCGTGGCACTCCATTTGCTTCCCCAAACCCGCGAGGCGGCGGGGATCACCGTCCACCATATCGACCATGTCTTCAAAGGCGCCGAACTCGCAGGCACGATCTGCGCCCATCCGTTACGCGGCCAGGGTTACGACTACGACGTGCCCGTGCTCCTGGCGGATTACGTCACCACCGACCAGGGCACCGGTTTCGTGCACACAGCGCCTGGCCACGGCGAGGAGGATTTTGCCTTAGGGCGGGCGCATGGGCTGGAGGTGCCCGATACGGTCGGTCCGGACGGGCGCTACAACGAATGGGTCCCGCTTTTTGCCGGCGTGCATGTCTATAAGGCCGCCGAGCCGGTTTGTGCTGCTTTGACCGAAACCGGCGGGCTGCTCGCGCGGGGCACCTTAACGCACGCCTATCCGCATTCCTGGCGTTCAAAGAAACCGCTGATCTTCCGGGCAACGCCGCAATGGTTCATCCGGCTGGATGGGCCAGAGCGCATCCGGGAGAAGGCGCTGGAGGCGATCGACCGCACGCAATTTGTGCCCCCGCAGGGCAAGACCCGGCTCTATAGCATGGTAGCGGCCCGGCCGGATTGGTGCGTTAGCCGACAGCGTGCCTGGGGGGTGCCGCTTCCGGTGTTCGTCGACCGGCGCACAGGTGAGCCGCTGCGGGACCCTGAAGTGATTGCCCGCGTGGTTGAGGCCTTTGGTGCCGAAGGGTCAGATGCTTGGTATGCATCGCCGCCTTCGCGCTTCCTCGGCAATTCCCGGAATCCGGACGATTTCGAGCAGGTGTTCGATATCCTTGACGTCTGGTTCGATTCCGGCTCCACCCACGCCTTTGTCCTCGAAGCGCGAGGCCTTCCCTGGCCTGCGGATCTCTATCTCGAAGGTTCCGATCAGCACCGCGGCTGGTTTCAGCATAGTCTGATTGAGTCCATTGGCACGCGTGGTGCCGCGCCGTTCAAGGCCGTTCTTACCCACGGCTTCATCATGGACGAGCAAGGGCGGAAGATGTCGAAATCGCTCGGCAACGTCGTTGCGCCGCCTGATGTGATGAAACAATATGGCGCCGACATCCTGCGGCTTTGGGTAATGTCTTCTGATACGACGGAAGACCTGCGAATCGGGCCGGAAATCCTGAAGCAGCAAGCAGAGCTTTACCGGCGCCTTCGCAATACCTTGCGATGGCTGCTCGGAAGCCTCGCCTGGTTTAGCGAGGATGAGCGTGTCGATTACGACGATATGCCCGAATTGGAGCGCTGGGTTCTGCATCGGCTGTCGGAACTGGACGGCCTTATGCGAGGCGCGGTGCAGAGCTACGATTGGACCGGAGTTTATCCCGCTCTACACAATTTTTGCGCCACCGATCTCTCGGCGTTTTACTTCGATATCCGCAAGGATTGTATTTATTGCGACCGGCCCGACGCAATCCGGCGCCGCGCTGCCCGAACCGTGCTGGATCATTTGCAACGATGCCTAACCACCTGGCTCGCCCCGGCCTTGTGCTTCACGGCAGAGGAGGCCTGGGGTGCTCGCTTCGGCCAGGAGTCCAGCGTGCACTTGCAGGCTTTCCCGGCACTGCCCTCATTCTGGCGTGATGAGCAGTTGGCCGAGCGCTGGGCCCGTATCCGCGAAATTCGCAAAGCCGGGACCGCCGCGCTGGAAGAAGAAAGACGCGATGGGCGCATCGGATCCTCGCTCCAGGCAAGTGTGACTCTGCGCTTTGGACCCGATGAGGAACCATTGCTTTCGGAAGAGGGCTGGGCCGAGATCCTCATTGTGTCGCAGCTTCGCATCGAACAGGGCGATCCTGGTGCCGGTTTCATCGTCGGCGTGGCGGGCGGGGAGAAATGTGCCCGGTGCTGGCGGGTGTTGCCCGAAGTTGGCGAGAATCCGCGCCATACGGCCTTGTGCGGCCGCTGCGCCGACGCCATCGATTCGGGACTTGTGTGCAAGGAAGCTGCTGCTTGATGCGGGACCGTTACACCTCGCTCGGAATCATTACGGCTGTGGTGGTGTTGGTTGGTGATCAGCTCAGCAAATGGTGGGTCCTTGAGGTGCTGCACCTACCCGCCGCCGGTCAACTGGTGCTCCTGCCCGTCTTAAGCCTCACGATGGTCTGGAATCGCGGCGTTACCTTCGGCCTGCTGAATGGTCTTGGCAATTGGAGCCATTTCGCGCTGGCAGCGGTCGCCATCGCGGTGGTCACAGCACTCGGAGTATGGCTGCGCCGGGCGGAAAGCGCCATCGTCGCCGCAGCGCTCGGGGCCATCGCTGGAGGTGCGGTGGGCAATGTCATCGACCGCCTACGCTTCGGCGCCGTTGTCGATTTCATCCACGCACATATCGGCAATTGGTCCTGGTATGTGTTCAATATTGCCGATGCTGCGATCGTCTGTGGTGTGGCGGCGCTGATACTGGACGGCCTATGGCCTCGGCGCACCCCATCTAGAGCCGGCCACAACAAAGACTCTCTTGCCGGGACTCGCCGCAGCGGCTAAATCAGGGCCTTAATGCGTCGTTCTCCCCTTGTTCAAGGTTTGCGCGGGTGTTTGCTGCTGGCTGGTGTCGCCACGGTGTTGAGCGCCTGCGGCTCGGATAAGGTAAGGACCTTCGGGGTCAATCCCGATGGTACTGATGAGGTGCGTGTGCGCACGCCGCCGCCTCTCTCGGTGCCGCCTCTACTTTCCCAAAGGCCGCCTCGGCCTGGAGCTCCTGCCGATGACGGTGCAGGAGGTGGTGCGGGCGGCTCAGAGCCGGCAAGCCCCGGCGAAGAGTCACTCCTCGATGCGGCCGGGCCTAGTGTGCCCGACACTATCCGAGCGCGGATTGACCGGGACGCGCAGGTTCAGGCGGGGGATCGCAGCCTAACCGACCGGGTGTTGTTCAGTCAGGAAGGGCATCCGCCTGGTTCGCCTCCGATGATCCAGCGTGGGGGCGGCGGATCTTGGTTCGGCTCGATTTTCTAAGAGCAGGTGATATGGCGGGCTTGCTTGCAAACTCTCCCGGACCTCGCAGGCTAGTTGTGTTGGGAGGCGCCCTGCTGGCCCTTTCCGGCTGCAGCGAGCGGGCGACACATGCGTTGGGCCTGACCCGGGATGCTCCCGATGAGTTCCGGGTTACCACGCGCGCGCCTTTACAGATCCCGCCGACATTCGATTTGCCTCCCCCTCGCCCAGGCCTGCCGCGGCCGCAGGAGCAATCCGAGCGTCGGCAGGCCGAGGAAGCCTTGGTGCCGCAGCTTGCCCTTACAGGGACTCCCTCCGAGGAAAGTCCCGGCCAGAAGGCGTTGGTCGCGGCGGCCGGTCCGCCTGCTCCTCCCAATATCCGGGCATTGGTGACCGAAGAGGCTGCGCTGGATCGGCCGCAGCGCTCGCTGGCCGACCGTCTTGAATTTTGGAAATCCTCCCCGCCTCCCGGTACGGCGGTCGATGCGCGGCGGGAGAGTCAGCGCCTGAGGGAAAATTCTGCTCTAGGCCAAAGCGTCCAGGCGGGCGATACGCCCGTCGAGCAACATAAGCGCGAAAGCTTTTTGGATAGCATTACCAACCTGTTTTAGCCACAGCCCGCCTGCGCTCTTCCGTTGTGTTTTCCGGATTTGCGTCGCATGCTTACCCCTCAGGGAAGAGTTGAGGCTGCAATGTTTCGGGCCGTCAGCTGGATTTTTGGCAAAGTCGGCTTTCTGTTGCCTAGCGGTGTTGTGTGGGCCGTGCTCTGGTTGGCGGGAGCCAATCAAGCGAAGGCCGATGTTATCTACACTTACAGCTCAACCTTTACGTTGAACTCCGCCACACTCGGTCTTGCGACCGGTACAGGCATCAATGGCACCGTCGCGTTTCAGGACGATGCGGTAATCCCAAACGGTACGGTTACAGCTACCTCCGGCCCCGATGGGATAACTGGTTTCGATTTCGATATCGGTTTTTTGACAGTTTCTTTTGGGACTTCACCAGGCCCAGTCGGCGGCTTTCAGGCTTCGTCACGTTCGATAGTACAACGAACACCGCCACGGCATTTGATTTCCATATTGGCTACATCGACCAAACGGTTGTGATCACCGACAGCGCTTGGACCTTTCCGATCCGGCAGAGGCCCCCGTCGGATGCCGTCAGCGGCGGCGCCGGTACTCTCACCAGAGTGGAGCCAGTTGAGGAACCAGCATCACTGGTTTTGTGCATGGTCGGCCTTCTCGGCCTTGGAACTGTGCGGCGGTTCTCCTCTGTTTGTTGCCGCCGCTAAGCTATCGACGAGCCATTTCTTGGCCTCTAGAACAATGTGGTTGTCCCAAACGGGACGGTTGTGGCCGGGGAATCTCCGGGGCGGGGTCATAAATTTTAGCTTCCCTTTTGCGGGACTCCCGTCGTCACCGCCCGGTCTAGAGCGGTTTCCACTCAGCGGTTTCCACTCACGTGGAACCGCTCTAGCAGGCTGCGGAAAAACGCTGAAGTCGGTCATTCGCAAGCATCGACAGAAGGCCAGGGGCTTTGCC
>JAFAHH010000465.1 GCA_019237355.1 Acetobacteraceae bacterium
GAATCGCGCTCTGAAAACCAAAGTTCCTAGAGCCGGGTGACCTCACCTAAGGTGATCCCGCTCTAGGGCGCAGCATTACCTCGATGGTGGTGGCCGGCTCGCCGAGGCTACGAGTTGCTCTTGCCTCACCTTGTGCCCGGATCTTCAGAGGGCTGATCACAGAACTGGCGAGAGGTTTCATTCAGCGGTCGGTTTGCAATCAGCAGGTCACTCATCTCTGCGCGGCCGGGCAAGCACGGAGGCGACGGCCTCACCCGGAGTGCTACGGCCTTGCAGGATTGCTGCAACGGCGGAGCAGATGGGCAAATCCAGAGTGCCTGCCCGCGCCACCAGCGCTGGGGCAGTAGCAACGCCCTCGGTGACCGTGGTCCGTGCCGCGAGTACAGCGGCAAGCGACTCGCCTCGGCCGAGTGCCACACCCAGGGTGAAATTGCGGCTCGCCTCGCCGGTGCAGGTAAGCACTAGGTCGCCCAAGCCGGATAGTCCCATCACGGTCTCGCGCTTGCCCCCCAGGGCCGTCGACAGCCGCGCCAATTCCGCGAGGCCGCGGGTAATCAGCCCGGCTCGTGCGTTCTCTCCAAGCCTGGCGCCGATGACAACGCCGGCGGCGATCGCGATTACATTCTTTGCCGCTGCGCCGAGCTGCGCGCCGATTGGGTCATCGTTCCCGTAAAGGCGAAAGCCGGGAGTGGCGAGCCGGGCCGCGATTTCCTCTCTTAGAGCAGGACCCGTGGCGGCAATGACAGATGCGGCGGGTTTTCCGGACGCAATTTCCTCTGCAAAATTCGGCCCGGTGAGAATAGCCAGCGGCACCCCGGGATGGAGGTCGGCCAGGACTTCGAGCGGCAGCTTAAGGGTGTCTGTCTCCACGCCTTTACAGCAGGCCACCAGTTTTCCCGGCGCCTGCAGACGAGCGGCAACCGAGCCAAGGAATTGCATCGGTGTGGCCAAAAGGATGATGCTGGCTTTCGGAATGTCGCTCGTGACCGAGATCTCGTCCGGCAATCGGATGCCGGGCAGGCGAGGATTATGCCGGGAGTGCGCAATAAGCTGCGCCCGGGCCGGGTCGCGGGCCCAAAGTACGACCTGATTGCCGGCCCGCAGCGCTTGGATCGCGAGCGCTGTGCCCCACGCGCCCGCGCCCAAAACCGCGAGATCATTCATCAGCAAGCCTGGTGCATGCGATCCCGGCCCCTGCCTCGCCTGTGCCCAGCCGAGCGAGAAGGGCGTGTAAAATCGGCGCGATGGCAGTTTCGAATTGGTAAGGCGGATTAACCACCAGCATGCCGCTTCCGTTGAGCCGGCCGGGGTCTACCGGTTCGCGCAACCATAGCTCGGCGGCAACGATATCGTGCAGTCCCGACTTCTTCATCGCATTGTGGAACGCCCGCACCGGGGTGCGATGCTTGATTGGATACCAGGCTGCGTAAATCCCGGTACGAAATCGCGCATATGCCACTTGCAGCCCGTCCGTAAGCTGGGTGAATTCGTCCGGCCGCTCGAAAGGCGGGTCGATCAGCACAAGCCCGCGTCGCTCCTTTGGCGGAAGGAGAGCTTTCAACCCCTCCCATCCATCACGATGATGCACCGCGACCTGTTTGTCGCGAGCGAAAACCCGGCGCAAGGCAGTATATTCTTCCCTGTTTAGCTCGCAGCACGCGAGGCGGTCTTGCGGCCGCATGAGGGCACGGATGATGGCGGGTGACCCTGGATAGAGTCCTAGGGCCTGAACCAGATCGACGTAACCCGCCAGAGGGTTGGGCGGGTTATCGATGAGGCGTGCGATCCCCGAACGCCATTCGCCCGTTCGTTGGGCCTGTTCCGATGACAAATCGTACCGGCCGGGCCCGGCATGCGTGTCCAGGGCGAAGAAAGCGGTAGGTTTGCGGCCCAGCGCACGCAGCAACCACACCAGTAAAGCATGCTTGATGCAGTCGGCGAAATTGCCGGCGTGGTATGCGTGACGATAGTTCATGGCCCGAGAAGCGCCTATGCTAAACTGAGTGAATGGCCGGCAATCAGGAGATCGCGTCTCGTCCCGCTTTGCCGGTTATCTTCGTCCTCATAACGCTGGGTATCGATGCTATTGGGATAGGCATCGTGATCCCCATAGTTCCAGAGCTGGTTCGCGAGCTGGGCCATCTCGATGCGAGTGCAGCCTCGGCCTGGGTGGGGGGGTTGGTCGCAACCTACGCAGCCGCGCAGGTTTTTGCTGGGCCAATTCTCGGTGGTCTCAGCGACCGGTTTGGCCGACGCCCGATCATCCTAGCCTCGGTTGCCGGGCTCGGGGCGAATTACTTGCTGCTTGCATTTGCGCCAACGCTCTCCTGGCTTTTTGTCGGCCGTGTCCTGGCTGGCATCACTGGCGCGAACGTATCGGCTTCGACCGCCTATATCGCGGATATTACCCCGCCCGCTGACCGGGCGCGACGCTTTGGCCTGATTGGAGCGGTTTTCGGTTGCGCCTTCATCGTCGGCCCGGGTATTGGCGGGGGTCTGGGCGCGGTCGACCTACGGCTGCCCTTCCTTGCTGCGGCGGGGCTCGCCTTCTGTAACTTCCTTTATGGGCTTTTGATCTTGCCGGAAAGCCTGCCCCGGGAGCGGCGTCGACTCTTTTCATGGAAGCGGGCGAACCCGGCCGGGTCTTTTCGTGCGCTCGCGGCTGATCCGGGGATTGCGCGCCTGGCGTTGGGTTGGGCGTGCATGTGGTTTGGCCTGGGAGCACTTCAATCGACCTTCGTGCTTTACACAGGGCTGCGCTTTGGGTGGGGGCCGCCCAATAATGGAGCGGCGCTGGCCGCCATCGGCCTTTCGCAGGCGGTCGTGCAAGGGCTGCTCGTACGCCGGATTATCGTTGGTTTAGGGGAACGGCGCGCGGCAATGGCGGGCCAGGCATGCACGGCTATGGCCTATGCCATCTATGGTTCTGCGACACGAGGCTGGATGATGTACCCTGGGATCGTCGTGCAGGCGCTGGGCGCAGTCGCGAACCCGGCCATGCGGGCGCTGATTTCGATCCGCGCCGGACCGGACCGGCAGGGCGAGATTCAAGGCGCGCTATCTTCGGTTGAGGGCGTGACGGCGATCATCTCGCCCGTTGTCGCTTCGAGCCTATTCGGTGCGTTTAGCGCGCCTGGAGCGAGACCATATATGCCCGGGGCCGGGTTTTATGCCGCCGCGGCACTGTATCTTGCAGCGCTCGGGTGCGTACGCGGGGTTTCTCTGCCCAACCTGGGTCGCGATGCGGAAGCGCCGACGCATGCTCCTAGAGCAGGATGACTTTGGTCGAAGCTATCCCGCTTCTAGAGCAGATTCCTTTCATCTTGGCTCATATCCTGCCGACCCGAAATAGTTTGCGCACTCGCCGGGCGTGAACTCCCGCAATGCGTCCCGTATCGCGTCCCAGAGGTCGGTAATGGTGCGGGCTGCCATCTTCCGCAGGAGCGCTTTCAGCTTGGCGAAGGCCTTTTCAATCGGGTTGAGGTCCGGAGAATGATCCGGCACGGAACAATGCCTCGGTCTTGTTCAGCCGTTCCCGTGTAGTGCAATCGATGAGACCGTGCCAAATTGCTGCCGCTCAGGATACGCGGCCGAAACGGAGGGTAAGATGGCGGCCTACCTCATGGTCAACATCACCGT
>JAFAHH010000499.1 GCA_019237355.1 Acetobacteraceae bacterium
CAGGAAAATCGGGGGCCGCTCAGGCTGAATTTCTTCGGGCCTTTTTGGCTGACTCGGGGGAGGACGCCTGGGCCCACGACAAACGACGTAGCCCACACCCCCGCAACGATCACTATGAACAAAAAGGTGAGCAAAAAGAAATAGTCCGAGTGATTGTTGAGCCATTCGTCTGGATACAACGTATTTTGGCAAATCCAGGTGTAAATGCACTTATTGTGGTGAATCCAGCTCTTAAGCGGACCTGGATGATCCCATATGGTTGGCACGATCGCAATCAAACCGAGCCAGGCGCCAAGAACCCCCAATCGAGTTCCGATCCGTGCGACGATATCGGGATGATGGTTCGCGGCCCGGAGAGTTCTCCACCCCCATTTCCACCATGGAAGTTCCCGAACATCAATCTTCTGAACGGTCTGGGTGCCGAATCCGCCAAGTGCACTGCGATACCATTCGCTGATAACCAGCGCCTTACTAGGATGGACTATTTTGAGCCGTTTTCTACCGGGATCATGGTACCTTTCGAGGAAATTCCACTCGATATGTCTGGCTTCGCAGTATCTCCGGTAGCGTCTGTGATTTTCGTCTTCATGACTCAATTCAACAAGGGTGCGGGACGCACACCGCGGCTTGCAAAGCCAAACCCAACCCTCATTGTATTCCTCTTCAACGGCAGCGTATATTGTGTATTCCATTCGGGCTACCTCCCACAAAAACGCGCAGCATTCGGCGCCAAGCGGCTCTCGGCGGCGCCCCTAATCCACCTCCGCCCGATCCGCTTGGGTCTTCTCGCACTTCCGGAGTTATTGCGGTAGCATTTAAGATTGAATGTTCGGAGCATCAACTATTCGCGGCCCATTTGACCCTGTGACCCGGCGCGTGTTGCGCGTCATTCGCAGGAAGCGATCAGCGACAGTGATCGACGCGATCCGATCCGTCGTCGGAATTCGTGGAGGGTACGAGCGGCTGGTATTGGGTCGTGGCGGCCAGGCTGCATCAGCTATTTTAAGCTCCTGGCGAGCACTGATCTGTTCCGCTGTCATAAAGGCGCCCCGCGATTTCGAGATGGCCGGCGGCATGAATGAAGGCTATCCTACGGTATGTCCCGGCGGTACAGGCGAGCGCGTTGACGCACAGGTGCGGGTAGGCGGCCCGCTAAGCAGCTCAAACCGTCCGCCCGGCAGCAGAATGAGTAGCGCTGGATGCACGGCGCCGGCGAGTATCCGATCAGCGACCTGGCTGAACTATTCTCTACGGCGCGGGGCCGAGAGTCTAACCTCGCGCTCGTCCGGCGAAGGCCCGTTCCGGTTGCCGGGTTGGATGGCGGAAGACAGTTGCGCGCCGCTTGCCGCGGGCGGGAAGGGCGTGAAACTGGTTTCGGCTTGGCCACAAGTTCCCGGCCAGATGCCGCGAAGTCGGCGGTACCGCTGCTTTTTCTGGCCTGGACGCGGCTGGGGCGGCTGGCTTCGCGGTTCGAGGCGCTGGTGGCGGCGGTCCGCGCTGGGCGGCTTCCTGTCGCGCCGGCACCACGCGTGCAGGTTGCCGGAGATGAAACGGGCGGCACTTTTCCTATCGCGCGGTGTCTCCTGCGCGGGTGCGACGGAAGGGGTGTCTGTTTGGAACCCGCCTAAAGCCATCGCGATCTAAGATCGTATGGCCAAACTGGCAAGTCGAGGAGGGATCATGCCGAACGTCGCTTCGGTTACGGCTGGGTATTATCGCGTTCCGCTCGAGGCCACGCTCAGCGACAGCATGCATGGCGCTATCCTGGACTTCGAGCTCAACACCGTCCGGCTGCGTGATGCCGAAGGGGCCGAGGGTGTCGGTTACACCTTCACGGTCGGCCGCAACGGCGCCGCGATCGATGCGATCCTGACCCGGGACGTTCCTGACCAGGTGATCGGCCAGGATGCTGACCGGATCGAATGGCTATGGCAGAGAGTCTGGTGGGGACAGCATTACGGCGGCCGGGGCGGCCCTACGGTCCTTGCCCTTTCTGCTCTGGACATGGCGCTTTGGGATCTCAAGGCCAAGCGCCTGTCGCAACCGCTCTGGAAGCTACTCGGCGGCTACGACCCTCGCGTGCCGTGCTATGCGGGCGGCATCGACCTGGATTTCCCGCTGGACAAGTTGCTTCGCCAGACCGACGACAATCTTAAGAAGGGGTTTCGCGCCATTAAGATGAAGGTCGGGCGCAAGCGGCTCTCCGAGGATGTCGGGCGCGTGAAGGCGATGCGCGAACACCTCGGCGATGGCTTCCCGCTGATGGTCGACGCCAACATGAAGTGGTCGGTCGACGAGGCGATCCGCGCGGCCCGGGCATTCCAGCCCTATGCCCCGGGCTGGCTGGAAGAGCCGATCATTCCGGATGATGTAGCCGGGCATGCCCGCGTCGTAGGCGATGGCGGACTGCCGGTTGCTGCCGGCGAAAACCTGCGAACGGTATGGGAATTCAAGCAGCTTATAGCCACGGGCGGCGTGACTTACCCCGAGCCGGATGTCACCAATTGCGGCGGGGTAACCCCGTTTATGAAGATCGCGCACCTAGCCGAGGCTTATAACCTGCCGGTTACGTCCCACGGCGCCCACGATGTCACAGTCCATCTGCTCGCCGCCGCGCCCAACCGCTCTTACCTCGAGGCGCACGGGTTCGGGCTCGACCGGTATATCGCCGAGCCACTGCGGATCGAGGAAGGTTTCGCGATCGCGCCGGACCGGCCGGGCCATGGGATAGAATTCGATTGGCAAGGGCTCGATTCCATTCGCGCCTGAGTCTCCTGAAAAGGAAGGAGGGCTCTGCCCTGGAACCGTCATCGGGGAGCATGCTGTTCGCATGACGGGGCGGAATGGCCCCAGACCCCATCACTTAGTGATTGGATTGCAAAGGCTCTGCCTTTGCTGGGGTCCAGGGGCAAAGCCCCTGGCCTTCTTTCGTTGCCTTACGAACGACCGACTTCAACGCTTTTCCGCAGCCGGCTGTGCAGGAACGGCCGCTCGAAGCCATCACGCAATATCGCGCGGCCTTGGTCCGGGCAGAAGCGCGCGAAGACCTGCCCGCAATTGCGGATTTCAGCTACGACATAGCGGTGGCGCAGTTTCAGGCGGGCCAACCGGCTGCGGCGCTGGATACCGTAGCCATGCTGCGTGCGGAACTATGGCGTCCAGCACCGATCCTACGCTGCTGCACGCTGCGCAGCAGGATGTTGGCACATACCAATGATACAGGTTCGTAGACGGGATGAACGTTTCGGGCGAATCGCGGTCGACCGCCTCACTCGTGTGTCGGATCGAGGCTTGCGCCGGGGTGGCCGGCGCCGAGCCGACGGGTCATGGAGAGCCTATCATATGTGTCGGACTTGACGTGCATAAGGCGAAGATAACTCTGGCGATTGTCGATGGAGGCAGCCCGGGAAGCGGCGCGTTCGTTCGGCGGCGTTGAGGGAGCTTGCCGGCGGCGGTGCATAATTTAAGCAGACCGTGTGAAAACTGAATCGCAACGGATTCCGACTCGGGATGCCGGGCAATAGAATCGGTGCATGACGCACCTCGTCGGTCACGACCGTTGCCAAACTCTGCTCTTGCCTGAATCGCTGGACGACTACGTCGGCGCAGAGAACCCGGTTCGGTTCATCGATGCTTTTGTTGACGGACTTGATCTCGCGGCCGCAGGGTTCGGTCGTG
>JAFAHH010000556.1 GCA_019237355.1 Acetobacteraceae bacterium
TTGATGGCTGGCAGACGCTTTCGCAGGAGCTCGGTCCTCAATGCATTGACCTCGCAGCGTAACCGATATTTCATTGCATTGGAGATATCGCCACACCGAATTTCCACACGATTCCCGACGGCACCGCGATCACCAGCCAGCCATTACTGTTGCAGTCCATTGCCCGGCAGAGCATTTCCAGCACAATGACCCGCTTGGCAGGAGGAGCGATCTTGTCACATCGCCTTCCCGATTGGCGATTGCCATCTGCGCGCGAAGTGGGCGGGATCACGCTTTCAGTCGAAGCAGAGGATCCCGCTCGGCCCGGGCAGCTTCACGAAGTGGTTGCGCGCCACCTTGTCCGTTTTGCCTTTCGCGAGGGGTAGGTCGCCGCGGAGCCCGTTTCTTAAGGTGCCGTTCCTGCCGTGGAAGTGAGCGTCGGCCAGTTGGTCTCGCGCCGAGCGGATCGCTTCGATTGAAAATGACATCGAGACCCTGGAGCGCGACCTCCCGGGCGGCAAAGTCCGGCGCCTGTGTGGGCTCGCGGACGCCGAGGCGAAGCATTGGCTTCCTGCTGCCGGCTGATGTCGCCGGTAGCATCGCAACAGTGCTGACGCCGGTCGCGGCCAACCGAATCCGCCGGGTCCGCGTCGGCGCCGTGCTGCGGGACGAGTTCGAGGCCTGAGGTCCCGGCGAGGGCTAGAGCGCGATGGCTTGAGGCGGAATCGTCGGAAAGCCTGAATCGCGCTCTCAAAGCCAAAAATCCTAGAGCGGGATGAGTTGACCAAAAGTCATCCCGCTCTAGCGTCTTATGATCGCCCCTCCCGCCACTTGCGCTCCGTTTCATCCCAAGCCTCGAGCGGCTGCAGATTGGGGACCCAGGCAAGCCCGGTTTTCGCATCGGACGAAACCGCTTCCGGCGTAACCACCACATCCAGCAGCGCCGGCCGATTCGCAAACGCACGCTCAACGGCGCCCGCCAGGTCCTCGGGCTTCTCCACCCGTTCGCCATACATGCCGAAAGACCTGGCCATCGCCGCATAATCCGAAAATTGCAGCTTCGTGCCCACGACCCGGCCATGCGTCACTTGCTGGTCGTAAACTTCGACCTGCCAGCCGCCATTATTTGCGACCGCAATCACCACCGGTGCCTGGTGGCGCACCGCCGTATCCAGCTCGATGGCATTGAAACCGAACGCGCCGTCACCGGTAGCGACGAGCACGGGCCGGTCCGGATTGGCTAGGCTCGCGGCAATGCCGAACGGAACGCCGACGCCGATGCAGCCGAAAGCACCGGGATCGAGCATCGTCGGGGCCGATAGGGCGACTCTGGCAAAACTCAGGAAATCGCCGCCATCGACAACGGCGATCGCATTGGAGTCGAGCCCCTCTTGTAGGGCGCCCAGCATCCGGTTCGGGTGCACCCGGCCATCGCGCGCCTCCGCGGTCGCCATGGATTGCCGCAGCTTGGCCGCCCTCTCCTCGTGCCGGGCGCGCAATCCGCCGACCCACTTGCGATCCGTCGCGGGCCCGCGGTTCCCGGCAGCATCGGTGATCGCCCGTAAGGCTTCCGCTGGGCTTGCCAGAATCTCCGCCTGGCCTCGCCGGTTGTCGCGCAGTTCGGAAGCTGCATCGGCAATGCGCACGAATCGGGCCGGCCCGAACACGGCAGGCGATCCGTACGCAAGCTGGAAATCGAGCCGCCGACCGACCGTGATCACGACATCGGCTTGGCCCATCACCGTGCCTCGCATGGCGGCCACTACCGACGGATGGCCGTCGGGCACCAGGCCTCGGCTTTCACCCGTGTCGAGATAAGCGGCCCCGAGGCGATCGAGAAACCGCACGAGCTCAGGCCCAGCCCGGCGCGCTCCGCGGCCGCTGATCACCAGCGGCTTGTGTGCCGACCAAATTATCTCAACGGCACGCTCAACATCTTCTGGGTTCGGCAAGAGCACCGGGTATGTCTTCCGCTGGAAATGCTCCTCCAGCAGCAGCGGGCCCGGAAATTCCTCCCGAAGCGTATCGGTGGGAAAATCAAGATAGACCGGCCCGGGATCACCGCCCTCGCCATAGGCGCGCGCGACCGCTTCGTTCAGCTCCTGCAAAACCAGGGCTGGCTCGCGCACCGTTCTTGCGTACCGCGTGATCGAGCGCAGCAGTTGCGTGTGATCCATGTCCTGCAGTGCGCCGCGATTCTCCTGCGGCCGCGGCGGCGTGCCTGACAACACCAGGACAGGCGCACGCGAAACATGAGCATTGGCGATACCGGTAATAGCGTTGGTGACGCCTGGCCCGGCGGTAATCAGCGCGACCCCAAGCCCCTCCGTCAGCTCGGCGTGCGCATGCGCCATATGCACCGCGGCGCGTTCATCCCGGACATCGACGATGCGTATGGCCTCCGCATCGGCGCGCATCCAGATCGGCATGATATGGCCGCCGCACAAGGCGAAGACGCGATCCACCCCTTGCGCACGCAGAAACCGTGCGATCACCGCAGCGGCGGATGAGTCGGTGACGTGCATGCTCTCGCCTCCCTACGATCGATCCGTTTTGGCCGGCGCCTTTTTTATGCTTCTGAAATCAATCACGCCCAGCTCGCCCAGCGGGTCAGTTCCTGCCGGGAAGATTTGAATCTTGTGCACCCGCTGCGAGGTCGTGACGGGCAGATCGTCCTTGAACAGCCACCAGGCCGGAACCTTGAAGTAAGCGAGCTTGGTGTAACACCAATCGAATAGCTCGCGTGCGAGGTCCGGCCCGCCAGTTGCGCCCTCTTTCGGAACGATACAGGCCATAACTTCCTCTTCCCGGAGTTCGTCGGGAACGGCAAGGGCCGCGGCCTGCTTCACTTTGGGGTGCACGGCCAGGCATTCTTCTATCTCGGCAGCGGCGATATTTTCACCTGACCGGCGGATGATGTTCTTCTTCCGGTCGAGGAAATAGAACATGCCGGTCGCGTCGCGACTCACCTGGTCGCCGGTATGGAACCAGCCATTGCGCCATGCTTCTTCGGTCGCCTGTTCATTTTTGAGGTAGCCCGAAAAGAACCCTTTGCGGGGGGCGGCAGCGGTATGTCGAACCACCAGCTCGCCGGGCTGGCCATCCGGCACATCCTGATCATTCTCATCCACCGCCCGGGCCTCGAATCCCGGGGCGGCCCGGCCGACAGCACGGGTGTGGATTAGGCGCGGTTCAGCATTATCCGTAATGAACCGGCCGGTTTCGCTCATCGCCCAGAACTCGACGAAGGGGAAGCCGAACCGCTGCTCGCATTCCGGGTGCTGGGAGGAGTCGATCCCCGCGCCGAACCCGAACCGCACCTGGTGCTCCCGTTCCTCGGGGCAGGGCGGCAATTTCAATAACACATTGGGGATGACGCCCTGGTAATGGATCGCCGTAATTCGGCAATTCACGAGATCTTTCCACCACGTGCTGCCATGGAATCGATCCGGGAAGAACAAGGCGCCGCCAGTGACCAGCATAGCGGACATGGAAATGCCGAGACAGTTGGCGTGATGCAGCGGCAGCGGATTGTACATGCGCTCCATTCCTTCGCGCAGAGTGATCACGCCGCCGCGCGTTGCATACCACGTGCCCCAGGTATGGAAGTACTCATTGGTCAGAATGCAGCCTTTCGGCCGGCCGGTGGTGCCCGACGTGTAAAGCAGAGCGGCCTCGGTGGTGCCGTCTGGTGTGCCTCCGCGCCCGCGCTCCGCCTCTGGGAGCTCGGCCGGGAAGTCTTCCAGTGCCACAACCGGCAGCCGGCGCCCAAGCTCGCGGGCGACGGCCTGCACGTCCTCAAGGCGGGCTTCGTTCACCACCGCAAGGCATGCGCCGGAATGTTCGACCACGTACCGGATTTCGTCGCGCCTATAGTCTGGATTGAGCAGGACGACGCTACAGCCGAGGGCGTTCAACGCATACCACTGGAAGACAAATTCCGGGCGCTGGCTGAACAAAAAGGCGATGCGGTGGCCGCAGCCGTATCCGGCGCGCGCATAAACCGCCTTATACTGATCTGCGAGGGTCAGCGTCTCAGCCCAGCTATATTCCTTTCCTTTCGGATGGTAGGGACGCCCCGCCATCGGCGGGACGCCATACGCGGTCTGATTGCCCCATGGCGCGGCGCTCCGCCCTAGGGTTTGATAGAGCGTACCGTATTCAATAGGGTCCATGACGTCTCCAATCCCTGCGATTATCGCTGGGCTTCCTTAGCCAAGGAAGCCGATCGAGATCCACGGCACGGCAGCAACGACGATAAGCCCGGCGATCAGTGCGATCACATAGCCGACAATCGGCCCCATGCCCTCATCAGGGCTAACCCGGCCTATCGCACAAGCGGCATAGTACCCAACCCCGAAAGGCGGCGAGAACAGGCCGACACCCATCGCCAGGACCACCACCATCGCATAATGAACCTCATGCACCCCCATCTGCCGCGCGATAGGGAAGAGCAATGGCCCGAAAAGCACGATGGCGGGAATTCCCTCGAGCACGCTGCCGAGGATAACGAAGACAACGATCGAAACCGCCAGAAACATGGCGCCGCCCCCGGGAAGGCTGCCCATTGCTGCCGCCAGTTTCTGCGAGAAGCCTGATTGCGTCAGCGACCAGGCCATACCGGTCGCGGTTCCGATGATCAGCAAGATGGCGCCGGAAAGAGCGGCCGTTTCCACCAGCATGGGATAAAGACGACGCCATTCGATATGGCGGTAAACAATGAGCCCAATCACAAAAGAATAGGCGATCCCGAGCGTTGAGACCTCCGTCGCCGTCGCCACCCCCTGCACAACGGCCGCCCGGATCACAAAGGGAAGCGCAAGCGCGGGTAGGGCGATCCAGAAGGCGCGCATGATCTCACTGCGGCTGGCCCGTTTCACATGCGAGAGGTCCTCGTTACGGTAGCGGTACCACACCACCCCGCAGAGCGTGATCGCAAGCACGATTCCGGGCAACAGGCCGCCGGTGAACAGCGCCGCAATAGATACTCCTGTAACCGATCCGATTGTAATCAGAACCAGGCTTGGGGGAATTGTCTCGGTCTGAGCGCCGGTCGCGGCGAGCAGGGCCACGAGATCGCCAGCCTTCGCTCCACGCGCCTTCATCTCCGGGAAGAGCACCGGGGTTACGGCGGCCATGTCGGCCGCTTTCGATCCAGAAATGCCCGATACCAAATACATGGCGCCGACGAGCACATAAGAAAGGCCGCCCCGCACATGGCCAAGTAGGCTCGCCAGGAACGCCACCATGGCGCGCGCCATGCCTGCCATCTCGATCAGCAAGCCGAGGAACACGAACAGCGGCACCGCGAGCAGAATGAGATGGGACATGCCCTCATCCATGCGGCCAACCAGCACGAGGATCGGGGAGTTTGTGGTCAGCGCCAGGAAGGCGTAGGTCGCGAGGCCGAAGGAGAAGGCGATCGGCACGCCGATAAACACCGTGGCGGCGGTGACACCTACGAAGAAAATCAGCAGATTGAGATTGCCGAGGCTGTGTAAGACGGGGGAGAGGGCGAGCAACGGTACGGTCGCAATGGCCAGAGCGGCAATTGCCGCCGTAACCGGCCGCCAGTCGGTTGCCTCGAGCAGGCGGATCACCGCCATAATGGCCATCACCGCCAACCCGGTCGGAAGCGCCGCAGCACGCCAGGCATTCGACAGCTCAAGGGCCGGGGTCGTCACATAGCTTTCTTCATTGGCGTAATCGGCCGCTGGCAAAATGATGAGCAACAGAAAGAGCAGGCAAGCGACGGTTGCCAGCGCGTCGAGAAAACTCCGCGTCCGCGGCGAGACATTGGCGATCACCGCCGTCATACGCATGTGTTCGCCGCGGCGGAAGGCGACCGCGGCGCCGAGGCTCGCGAGCCAAAGAAACAGAATTGACGCGACCTCGTCGGACCAAACAAGCGGGCTTTCCAGAAAGTAGCGCGAGAACACGCCGGCGAAGAGTACGGCGATTTCAGCGGCAATCAGCACCGCCGCCAGGGTCTCGACCACCCAGCCAAGCGCATCGTCGATGAATCGTAGAACATTGGAGAACGGACCACGCCGAAGAACCGGGGGTGCGCCGGTGACAGTAAGCAAATTGTCAGTCGTTTGCATAACGGCTCACCCGAGATTAGTGGCATATTGTTGCAAGGCAGTCCACGCGTCGTTTCAAAACTTATCCCGCGCCTGCTTGTAAAAGCCGCTACTCTTGAGCGCCGCCTGGAACGGGGCCGGATCGACAGTATTGAACTTAAGCCCCTTTCCTTCGAGCGACTTCTGCACGTCGGCGCTGAGGCGGACATTATCTTCGCGCTGCTTCCGCGCCGCCGCGTCGAAATGTTTGGCCATGATCTGCTGCACGTCAGCCGGGATCGTCCTCCAGACACGCCCATTGGCGATCAGCCAAAACCCATCCCAGGCATGGTTGGTCAGCGAACAGTATTTCTGCACCTCGTAAAACTTGGCAAGGTCAATGAGGACCAGCGGATTCTCTTGTCCATCGGCCACCTTGGTCTGCAAGGCCGAGTAGGCCTCGCTCAGCGGGATGCTCACCGGCGCCGCGCCAAGCGAACTGAACATGGAAACCCAGAGCGGGACCACGGGCACGCGAATCTTGAAGCCCTTGAGGTCTTCGGGCCGATTGATCGGACGGGTACTGCTCGTAATCTCACGGAATCCGTTGTCCCAGGCTGCTTCGAACGGATGCAAATTGGTCTTTTCGATCGCGCGCCGGATTGCATTTCCCAAAGCGCCGTCCATCGCTTTCCACACCTGATCGTAGCTGGTGAAGGCAAATCCTACCCCGGTGATTGCCGCGGTCGAAATCATCGTCGAGAGCACCGTGCTCGGAAAGGTTGCAAGTTCGAGCCCGCCGGACCGAATCTGCGAGAGCATATCCGAGTCGCTACCGAGCTGATTGTTGGGGAACAGGGTGATCGCGACCCGTCCGTCGGTTTCCGAGCCGATTGCGGCGACCGCCTCTTGCAGCCGCGTATTTACCGGATGCGCCATCGGCAGGTCGGTTGCGAGCTTGAGCTTGAATTCCTCCTTGCCTTGGGCGTGTGCATCCCCGACCGCCCTATGCCGCCCCAAACCTAGGGCAACAGCTATGCTTCCGCCCCCGCCGAGAACGCCGCGCCGGCTGATCCGAGTCATTCCGTTCCTCCCAAGAATATCATTTCGATCCCCCCACAGTCGTGTGCCGGCGCTTCCATGTATGCGGCGATATTGCCTTTGGGCACGTTTAGACGGACCCCAGGCAGCGCATTACCGATCCGATCCGGCCATCCAGCTTCTCCGTCATCCGAAGCATAGCGGTTAATCCCGAGTTGCCCAACTGTCAGGCAAGTCCCAGATTGCATGCCCATGGATCAGGGTACGGCGAGTGGAGCACCCGGCCGCTACTGGCACGTGCTTCCCGAC
>JAFAHH010000596.1 GCA_019237355.1 Acetobacteraceae bacterium
GCGAGACCAATTTCCCGCGCCAGCAATCGCGTTTCCCGGGCGATATAAGGCAAGCCGTTATCCGACAGCCATTCGATCGCGGATGGCAGCCGATCCACGAGCCCGTAGCGGCGCTCCACGCTGTCAATCATCAAATCGCGAACATCGCCACTATCGATCGCGCCGGTGGTCGCGATCCAGGAGATCGTCTCGCGATCGCAGCAGTCTAGGGTAAAGGCGATCCGCACGCGCTCGCCATTGTACAGCCGATTTCAAACCCGTCCGAACACCAGCGCGCATCGGAGCGATCAACTGCGACGCGGCCGTCATACCGCCGCTCCGCGCCGCTTCCGGAATGGCGCTGGAGCAACAGCCGGTGCGCCTTTATCACCCGATAGACCCGCTTCACGTTCACCGCCGGGGCGTGGTCGCGCGCGCAGCCTCGGCGAATCAGCGCATGCACCCGGCGATAGCATAGGTGGGCATCGCCGCAATGATCTCGTTGATTTCGGCGAGCAGTTCTGATTCTAGGATCGGCTTGCGACCCCGGCGCTCGTCGCTTGCTGCGGCAGCCGCTTGCTCGGCATTGTCACAGTAACCAGGGCCTGGCGGACGGTTGAGGTTCAGGCGAACCTGGCAGGATGACGCCTCCTCCGAACCCGCATCACCGCCATCGCTTCCCGGCCGAGATCATCAGCCACGCCGTTTGGCTGTATCACGTATTCAGCCTCAGCCTGCGGGACGTCGAACTGATCCTCGCGGAACGCGGCGTGCTTCTCACCTACGAGACCGTCCGGCGCTGGTGTCGCAAGTTCGGCGAAAGCTTCGCAAACAAGATGCGGCGACGGCGGCCACAGCCTGGAGACCGCTGGCATTTGGACGAGGTCTTCATCCGCATCCAGGGCGTGCAGCATTATCTCTGGCGCGCGGTCGACCAAAACGGCGTCGTGCTTGACATCCTGGTCCAGAGCCGGCGCAACGCCAAGGCCGCCAAGCGGTTCTTCAAGAGATTGCTGAAGGGCTTGCAATTTGCGCCGCGCGTAATCGTCACCGACAAGCTGAAGAGCTACGGCGCCGCCAAGCGCGAGGTGTTGCCGGACGTCGAGCACCGGCAAAGCCGTTACCTCAATAATCGTGCGGAGAACTCGCATCAGCCAACGCGACGCCAGGAACGACAGATGCAAAGATTCAAGTCTGGGCGGCAGGCGCAGCGATTTCTGTTTTCGCACTCTTTTATCTACGGCCACTTCCGTCCGCGGCGGCATCGCATGAGGGCCGGTAGCTACCGTGAGCTGCGGGCCAATGCTTTCAAGGTCTGGCGTCAGGAGACGTGCGCGCGGATGGCGGCCTGATTGGCCCGGGTGCGGATCGTGCTTGGCTCACGTGCGTCCAGCGGCGGTTAACGTGACAATGCCCCTGCGAGAGCTTGCTGGCGAAGTTCAAAGAGTATCCGCAAGCTCAGGCCCATTGGGCCCACGATCGACTACCGGCATTCTGGCGGAGAGTGACAATGCCAAAAATCCTGCTCGTTGAGGATCACGAGGAGATCTGGGATTTCCTCTCGCGCCGGCTGAAGAGGCGGGGTTTCGAGGTGATTTTGGCCACGGACGGCCAAGAAGGCTTGGTTAAGGCCCGTGCTGAGCGCCCGGATGTGGTGCTCTTGGATATGAACCTGCCGGTTATGGACGGCTGGACGGCGGCGGGCATCCTCAAGGGCGACCATCAGACCGCTTCCGTGCCGGTTATCGCCCTGACCGCCCATGCGATGTCGGGAGACCGCGAGAAGGCCTTGGCCGCCGGGTGCGATGATTACCATCCGAAGCCGGTGGATTTCTCGCGGCTATTGACACAAATCGATGCGGCTCTTGGCCGGGCTCGAGCATGATGGTTTCAGCTGAAGCGATGATGCTCTAGGGTTTGGCTTTGAGGGTGCGGCTCCAGCTTTCTGGCGACTCGGCTTCAAGCCGGCGCGCCCTAGAGGCGCTGGTTAGGACGCGAGCCGCCCCGGCAGTGGCGACGGCGGCTGAGGGGCATGCGGGCGGCTTGTTCAAGCGCCTATTCCGGGCAGCGGCAGAGCGCGACGGCTCGGCCCATGGGCTCGAAGCTGAAGTGCGGAGGATTGGCAACCTGGCGGAATTTGGCGATGAGCCTGAAATCGCGCGTGCGGCGCAAACTCAGCGCCGAGCGCGCCGGCCGATCGCTCTTCCGCGGCAGCTCATCGTCGAGGCCCTATCAGAAAAGGTTTTGCACGATTGGCTCCAGAACCGGCACCAAACCCTGTACCCGCTGACGATCAATCTACGCCGGCTCGATGCCGGGCAAGTGGAGCTGATCCTTCAAGTCGCAGCGCTCTTCCTCAGTGCGATCGGCACTACCGGCCGTGTTCGGACAGAGCAAGGTGCTGCCTGGCTTGCCTCAGTCGGCGCCCAGCCCGAACAGCTTGGCCGCTTTGCCGTCATCGCGGCGGATCCACCGGCCTTGGCTCCGCTGCTCGAGCGTGTGCAAGAGGCCGATCTCGGGGCGCTGGCTTACGCCGTATCGCGGGCTTTGGCGGACCCACGAAACGCCGTAAGCCGGCTGTTTCTTGACTACCTGGCCGCTCGGCTGGCGGTGCCCAATAATGTTTTGCGCAGCGTGAACCGGAGATATCGGGGTTAGATCGCCTATGCGATTGATCACGGTTAGCCTCAAGCACCCTCCGTCAGCGCCCTTAGCGCTTCCTGGAGGCCGGGATTATTCACCACAAGCCGGCGCGAAAAATCTGCGAGCGTAATCCACCCCGTTACCACCCCCGCGGCATTGCAGACCGGCATTCGGCGGATGTGGTTCGCAGCCATCATATCCATGGCGGCATGCAGTGTGTCGTCTTCAGCACAGGCGATTACCGGGCGGGAGAGCACCTCGCGCACTCTCACCTGCGAGCAGTCGAGGCCGCGCGCCACGACCCGATAAAGAAGATCTCGATCAGTGACGATACCATCGATGCGTTCCGGTGTGCCCGCCGGTAAGCCGCCGACATCCAGCTCTCCCATAAGCTCGGCTGCCTCTTTGACTGTAGCCTCCGGATCTATGAACTCCACGAAGCGCGTCATCAGGTCGGACACTTTGCGAGCAGATTGCTCGGCCATTCCCACGCCTCCGGAAACCGCATTCAGTCAAATGCGGAGCGGGCCTATAGGTTGCAGCGGCCGCGACGATCTCCCACAGTCATAGCTGGATCGGTTCTCGCAAATCACCTCGGGGCTGCGCGCGCTTTCACTGCTTGCACAGTCGCTTCGGAATGAGACGACTATGGCAAACATCCTTCGAGTCTCGTTACGCCAGCCGGCCAGGATATCGTCAACTGGCAAGTGACCCACCTGGCTGCCGCGCGTACGGCGATCAGCGAACTGACCGGCCGAGAAGGACCGACGCTCACCTAATTTTCTGGTGTGGGGGAGGACACGCCCACTTCGTTTGGTGCCCGGAGTTTCCTCAGTCATAATCCCTACCCGGGTCGGCGCCTTACCTGCGTCGCCGTCATTCGCGGGGCCGACGGTAAGAAGACGCCACGCATCGAGGCGCCGTTGGTCGACGAGCCCAGCGGACGCGGCTCTTCAGCGGGTCAAGCGTGGGCCGAACGTGGGGTCTGGCGCTCTATCTACAGTCGCGGATCAGGGAGGAGTGGCGGCGGCCTGGTGTGGTTTTCCATGAGGTGGCGCAGGGGGCCAAATGATCTCAAGGAATACCTGGGGTCGTTGATTTGTGCATTGCACAATAGCCTGGCAGACCCATGTTGCGATGCAGCAAGCGGCCGGCTAGTGAGCCGCAGCCGCAGCAGGGGAGGATGCGTCCCGAAACGGAGGCATATCGATGAGCAACAAGCTGAATATGAACGAGTGGACCGCCACTAGCCGAGACGGCATTCCCCGCGCCTTTCCGCCCCGGAGCGTGTCAATGGTTCTCGCGCAGTTGGCGGCAGACGGTCTCCGGAAGGCATGGGCCGTCCACGTGCGTAACATCCGCCTTTTTGGCGGCCCGCCCTTGTCGCTCTGATTCGGAACCCTTGCGGTGGCGATGGGATGGGATGGTCATCCGGTGGGTTGCGCTTGGCTGCGGGTGACCAGGCTGTGCAGCTTTTGGAACGGGCGGGAGACTGCTGCGCCGCAGCTCGGGCAGCGTCCCCGCCAGCTCCGACGGCTCCGCCTCAAAGCCATCGCGCTCTAGCTGTAGCCGCTGAACCGGGCGGCCGCGACCCGCTGGGGCCATTTGGCGGGGCCCGAGATCCTGTGGTCCCGCCCGGTTCGGGCCAGGGTGAACAAACCCAGCATGGTGCCTTCCGTGTAGGATGGGCTAACTCGATTCGCGAGTGGTCTGGATCATGTCTGCCGGGCGGGCGTCTTCTCGCGCAAAGTCTCGGGGCTCTCCCTCCCGCCTTTGGGTTCAGGTGAGCCGGCCTAAGCCGCATACCGAAGCTGGCCGTTGGAGTGAGAATACTTGCTTCCGATCTTTGCCTCGGGTAGCTGCTACGCTTATGCAGTTTCGGTTCGAGATCCCAACCGACGTCTTTAGGCTGGGGGCGGGCCGCTGGATTTCCAAGCGACCGCCGCGTTGAGGTACCGCGCGAAACCGGGGAGGCCCAGTGCCCTTGCGGCCTGTCTTTCCGGAAGGCTCTGCGTGTAGAGAAAACGGCCGGGCAGCAGGTACGGCCGAACTATAAGGCTGCGATCGACGCAACCGATCCTTGCGGCCGCGAATGGGGTGATCAGCCTTGCTGCAGAACGGTTCACCAAGAATCGCTGGACGGAGCGCGATTCGGCGGACCGGCCACCGGGTTCATCCCACCGGCCCTCCAGCAGCTGTTCGAATGTAGGCCTCCCCGATCGCCGCGGCGGCAGCATCCGGCCAAAGCGGCTCTGGATCAAACGACCACGGGCGGGCGCTAGAGCGGGATGACTTTTGGTCAAGTCATCCCGATCTAGGATTTTTGGCTTTGAGAGCGCGATTCAGGTTTTCCGACGATTCCGCCTCAAGCCATCGCGCTCTAATCAAAATCGGCAAAGGAGACCCAAGATGAAGCCGCTGACCGTTATTGCGAAGCTTAAGGCGAAGCCCGGATGCGAGGAACAGCTTGGCCAGGTCCTGCGCAGCCTTATCGAGCCGACGCGGGCCGAAAAGGGCTGCATCAACTACGACCTGCACCGGTCACATGAGGACCCCGGCCTCTTCATCTTCTATGAAAACTGGGAGAGCCGGCCGCTCTGGGAAGCTCACATGAAGTCGCCGCATCTTGTGGATTTCGGCGAGAAGCAGGGTGCCCTGACCGAAAGCTGGGAACTATTTGTGGGTGAGAAGGTCTAGTCCGGATCTGACGGCCAGATAACGTACGGAGATAACCCCGTGAAGATCACGTTTTATGCTCACGCAAGCTTCCGGCTGGAGGCGGATGGTTTGGTCGTCATCACCGACCCCTACACGCCGGCCAAAAGCGGCTTCGATCCGATTGAAGAGTCCGCCGATATTGTCATCATGAGCTCAGCGACGGACGAGTTTCATTCCGACCCGAGCCATGTGAAAGGCGAGCCCATCGTCATCAACGCCTTGGAGTTGCCCCCGGAAGGCACCGAAGTGCGCGGAATCCCGATCCGCTCCTTCCCTGCTTATGAAAGCAAGACTTTCGACTACCAGTCGGAGTTCGGGCGAGATCCCGACGCTAACGCCCTTTATCATTTCACACTGGGCGGCCTGAGGGTGCTTCATATGGGCGACATCGGCAATCCGGTTGCGCCCGAGCATCTCGACGCGCTGCGGGGACAGGTAGACGTTCTGCTGGCCTTGACCGGCGAACATGCAACCATTGCGCTCGACGACTTGGACGAGGCGATCAAGGCGATCGGTCCGCGCGTAATCATACCAATGCACTATTTCAGCCCTCGCGGCGTCCTGAAGATCGAGCCGGTGGATCGCTTTCTCGAACGCTTCCCGCCGGAGTCTATTACGCGGGTCGGAGGACCAGAGCTGGAGCTGACACCAGAGTCACTCCCACATGATGGTCCGCAGGTCTACGTCTTGGAGCAGTCGCGCTGAGGGAGGGCTTTCTTTAGCAGCTTATGGAGTACCCGTCCCACGAGAGAGACCGCGATCAGAGCAATCAACAACCACCCAGCCGCAATGGACACCTATCTTTCGCTGCATACCGGCTACATGCGCTAGATGCGAAACTCAGACGGCAGCGGTACTGACGGCACCCGCAGCAGCCAAGTTTGTCGCCGGGGCGGCCGGGGGCTATATGCACCCCTCGCTCTACCCCTTGGGTTTTCAAAGCGCTGTTGAGTCTTTCTGACGATGGGCGCCCAATTCCGGGTCCCATTTTGCGCGCAAAATGGGGGCCCGGTGCTTGCGAATTGGGAACCCGCGTCCGCCTCAAACGATCGCGCTCTAGCCCGGGCTGGCCCGTTTTTAGGAGGATCGCAATGAAACAGGGTATCCACCCCGATTACCACGAAATCACGGTCGTGATGACCGATGGCGCTCAGTTCAGAACCCGGTCCTGCTATGGCAAGCCTGGCGATACGCTGCGGCTCGATATCGACCCGAAATCCCACCCCGCCTGGACCGGGGAGCACCGGATCATCGATACCGGGGGTCAGGTTGCCAAGTTCAATAAGAAATTCGCCGGGCTAGGGCTGCGGAAAAGATAGCTGGGAGTGGACCGCCCTTGAAGGGCGGCGGGAAGCTACCTAGTTCAAGCATGTCCGGAGCGCCTTACGGGGGTTCCGGAGGCTTATCGGGTTGGCCCGAACGGGCGACTCAACGCGTAACCTTGCTGAACCAGGAGGTTTTTGCCATGACTGGCTTCGACTTTGCTCCCCTCTTCCGTACGGCGATCGGGTTCGACCGCTTGGCGCGCCTGCTCGACACCGCCGCTGCTTCGACAGAGACGTCCTCATACCCGCCCTACAACATTGAACGGGTCGGTGAAGATAGCTACCGGCTAACGATGGCGGTGGCTGGCTTCCGTCCCGATGATCTCGAGCTGACGGTCAAGGAGAACACCCTGATCGTATCGGGCCGGGTCAACAATGAGGGACAGGGCGCTGAGGTACTCTACCGCGGTATTGCCGGCCGGGCTTTTGAGCGCCGCTTCGTGTTGGCCGACCACATCGTCGTTGAGGGGGCCGACCTGCAGAACGGGCTCCTGCACATCAACCTCAAGAGGGTTGTGCCTGAAGCTCTGAAACCGCGCCGTATCGCGATCAACACCGGCGAGGCTCCGGCCCAGCCGCAGATCGCCAATGGCGGCGCCGAGGCCAAGCAGGCGGCCTAAATCGGATCGCGCCGGGCTGGCGCAAAGCCTGGCACAGTGAGCGAGGGGCCGGAAAACCGGCCCCTTTGCGTGTACCCCAGATCTACCAAGGCAATTCGTGCCCGGTATAGTCGAGGAAACGATGACCCGGCCGGCCTCGCTCTCGCTCCAGCA
Organism: Acetobacteraceae bacterium; assembly: GCA_019237355.1. GTDB lineage: Bacteria > Pseudomonadota > Alphaproteobacteria > Acetobacterales > Acetobacteraceae > JAFAHH01. Next base: position 7,439 of record JAFAHH010000596.1, read on the forward strand.
CATCAGCAATGCCGCGGACGCTGGTTTCTACGTCGAGCGGGGCATGTTCCCCGCCCATATCGGTGCGAACCCAGCCGGGATGGAAGGAGAGCACGGCTATGGGCCTTCCCCTCAACCCCGCCGCGAAGCTCCGGGTGAGCGAGTTTAGCGCTGCTTTGCTGGCCCGGTAGAGCTCGGCGCCGCCCTCGGTATTGAGCGCCACACTCCCCATGATCGAAGTCATGAAGGCGATCACGGCATCCGGTTCGCGCATCCGGTCCATTAAGGTGCGTGCGAGCCGTACGGGTGCGACCGCATTGGTATAGAACAGCGCCCCCGTTTCGGCGATCGTGACGTCCTGGGCGGTTCTGTCGGCCGGGCCTGCGACTCCAGCATTGAGGAATAGCAGGTCGAGCTTGGCGTGCCCGACCTGGCCGGCAAAGGCGTCGGCGAGCCCTTGATCGTTGAGGTCGAGCCTCATCCGTCGCAGCCGATCGCCGAATTGCTTCGCCAACTTCTCGAGAGCTTGGGCTTTGGCCAGGTCACGGGCGGTGGCGATCACTTCATAGCCACGGCTCAACAGTTCGCCGGTAAGCCCGAGGCCGAGGCCCCGGTTGGCTCCAACGATAACGGCGAGGCGAGTGTCTGGCATGGTGCCTCCAAAACTGGGCTTTAGCTCCGTCGGGACGCCCCTGCTTGGACTGGGTCGACCGCCCGCCCCAGCCCAAGCAGCGGGCTGAGATTAAACCCGCTCCTGCCGCCTCTGCCACCACCGCTCGACAGGCTCGTTAGGAAGGAAAACCCAAAAACCCACGGGCGAGGAGAAGCACCCCCCAGGATATGCGAAGCGACATCCCCGGGTTCAGCACCGCGTGGCCTCCGCCGTCCACAGACTTGGGCAGGCGATCCACCAGGCCGTCGAGAGGCTCCCGGTATTTGCTCCCCGGGTCATCAGATCCGGGGACGGGCATCACAGGCTATTCAGGACTGCGAGGCTGGGGACAAGACGATGCAGCTCTTCCGGCTTCGGGTGAGCTTCCCGCAAGCCTGCACGGCAGCGCTCCTGGAAAGTCCCGTGATCCGTGCACGGTACACGGTCCCATGAACCTGGGTTACGCTCGCGACCATAGGCCGCGCACCCTCGAGAGCGC
>JAFAHH010000672.1 GCA_019237355.1 Acetobacteraceae bacterium
GCCCAACGTCTACCTGATTGGCCCCGACGAAACCGTGCTGACCGCATTGGGAATGCTTGCCGAAAAGAATATCGGCGTGCTCATGGTCTGCGAGGGTGGCAGGATGGCCGGGATCGTCTCTGAGCGCGATTATACGCGCAAGGTCGAGCTCTTTGGCAAAACCGCAAGCTCGACCAAGGTGCGAGAGATCATGACGCCGGAAGTCGTATTCGTCTCGCCCTCCGATAAAGTCGATCACTGCCTAAGGCTGATGCGGCAACATAAAGTCCGCCATCTTCCTGTGGTCGACAACGGCCGCGTTGTCGCGGTCCTCTCGACGCGCAATGTCGTCGAGGAAGTTATCCGGGAAGACGAGCATCTCATTCAGGATTTGCAGCTTGATCGTCTGAGGATGACCACTGATACTGGTACTTACTAGAGCACGATCGCTTGAGGCGGAAACGTCGGAAAGCGTGAATCGTGCTCTCGAATAAGACTCGCTAGAGCATGTTTGTTTCTGCTAAAAACAAACATGCTCTAGAGCGCGATGGCTTGAAGCGGTATCGGGTGCCCAATTCGCAAGCACCGGGTCCCATTTTGCGCAAAGGCTTCGGCGGACATTGGCAATGACTGCAATGTCTCTTGTTGCGGCTTGGTATCCGTAACTATGATAGGCCGGGTGGCGGGCTCCCATTCATCACCGAAGCGATATGGTCCCGCACTTTTCTTGAGCGCCGATAATATTGGTGGCTTGCATCAGGCGGGACAGCCAGGTTGTAGTCGCCCACATCTGCGCAATCGAGCATGCGAAACTGAGTGGGCGGAAACTTTGACTGGTTTGATTTGTCATCCGGCCCATCGAAGCCGATGCGCCCAATTAAGTTGACGGCAGCACTGAGATACATCGCGACGTCGCGCACGCTGTAATAGATCCAGGTATGCTCAGTGAGAAGCGGCAGGCTACTCAGCCGGCCGGGTCTGGGGAACGCAAAACTATCATCGCGCTCATCGGCCGCAGCAAGAAACGTCTCATTGAAAAGCAGTTGCGCAGCTTCGCCGTGCGTGAACCAACTCTGTACCGCGGCTTGCAGGGCATAGTTCCCCATGCTGTGGGCAAGCAGAAAGCTGCGCTGTCCCGCAGACTGGGCCTGCATCAGCATGGTCTGCAACTGACGGAAGAAAGCCGCTATGTGCGGACCGGATGACTGAGCATTCCCTTGATCACGAAGATAATCATCCGGCAACAGGTGAGGTGGTGCTGCGACCACCTGGCCGAGCGAGGGCCAGGTAAACGCGACCACCGTCGTATCGGCCCCTTTTAGCCCCGAGCTTGCAAACCACTCGCGATTGAAAGCAGCACGGGTGATTCCGTCGCGAAAAGCGTTGCCGAAGCCATGCAGGAAGATAAGGATATTGCGCCGGGCTGAGAGGATCTCGGCTTTTATGGCATCGGTGAAGCTGCCGTTCTGAACCCCAGTGATCGCGGTGATATTGCCGCTGTTCTCCCGCGTAAGGTCGGTGCCTTCGACCGTTGCGACGGCATAAACCATACCGGCCGGGTCGGCGCCCGGCATCATGTTCGGGCCGTAGCTGGTCCAGAGTGAAGGCGAGCCGGTCAGTGCCCTATTGGTTGCGAAATAGACGCTGGTCATGGCTCGCTCCCTTCGGCTCGGGCGCCGGAGCGCGTCATCACAGCACCACGGCCCGAGCGTAACGCAACATATGGCTAAATCCGCTAGCCAGAAGGGTTTGTTTTGCCCCCTTCCGGCTCAGTCTTCTGCCTGAAGAGGGTCAGCTCCACCCGCCGGCCTCGAGAATAATTATAGCCGTAAACCTGCCCAACCGGCCTGACCGCGAGCCGCAGGCTTGCGCTCGCATCGCGAAAAGCCGCGAGCTGCTGGTTGCTCACCCCAACGACCCGGCCAGGAGCCGACGCCAGGAACCGTGCCGCATCCCCGCCCGTAAGCAGCCACTCCGTATTCGTGCCCGCCAGAAACATAAGGCTGGGCTCATTGAACCCGGCGACACCGAGCGCCGCCGGGTGCAGCGGGGCGACTATCGCGGTGATCTTGGGCGCAATCCAGAGCGGACTGAGATGCGGCAATTCCAGGCCGAGTAAAGTCCCGCTCACGAGCGGCATAGCCGCCACCCCGGCAAGGCTCGCCCGCAGCCAGGCCTCGCGCCGCGCTCTACGTAACACGAGCACGGCCAAGAGCACCGCCGAACCTAGAACCGGCAATCCGAGCCATTGCTTGCCGCCCACCGCGACAGGCAGCGCGGCCGCTGCAATACCTAACGCCGAGGCCGCGAACCCATAACCGGCGGCAGAGAGCCAGGCCCACCAACGCGGTCCCGGCCAGGCCCCATTCACGACCCAGCTTCCCGCAAGCAGGAACAGCGCCGGGAGTAGCGGCATTATGTAATTTGGCAGCTTGGTCGGGATCAATTCGAACACCAGCCACGCCGGCACGATCCAGGCCAGGAAAAACCGAATCGTGCGATCCGAGCGCTGCTCCCAGACCCAAGGCAAAGACCGAAGCAGGACGAGGGAGCTGGGGAAAGCAAGCAAGGGCAGCAGCAGCAGGTAAAAGCCGGGCGGAGCACCATGCGCGTTATCGCCACCCGCAAGCTTCGCGGCGAGATCGCCGCCGATCGAGTCGGCGAAAAATCGGCCCTCAGTCGCCAATCCGATCGCCACGAACCACGGCAAGATGAGAACCAGCGCTAACGGTAGCCCCCAACCCGGCCGCAGCACCCGCAACCAGCGGCGATCGCGATCCACAAGAACCAGCGCAACCGTCGCCAATCCCGCCACCATGGGGGTTACGGGGCCCTTGATCAGCACGCCAGCCCCGATCGCGAGCCAGAAAAAACCCGCCTGACGTGACGTGAACGGGCCCGGGCCGCAATAGGCGCGACCGAGCAACAGCAAGGCAACCGTCGTGACCCCCAACAGCACCGCATCCGTCTTGGCGATATGCGTCTCCGCGATCAGCAGCAGGGAGGCCGCCAGCATGGCTGAACCCAGCAGCGCCGCCCGCTCACCGACCAGCAGCCGGCCCAAGCCGTAAGTCGCGCAAACCGCGAGCAAGCCGCCCAAGAACGACGGAATCCGGTACGGCCAGACCGGATTGGCCCGCGCGAGATTCGCCGCTTGCGCCGCCGCTGCGAACGGAAGTTGCAGCCAGTAGATCCCGATCGGTTTGCGATTACGCGGCTCTGTCCCATTCATGATGCGCACATAGTCACCGCTCTCCAGCATCTGCTTGGTTGCCTGTGCAAAACGGGA
>JAFAHH010000776.1 GCA_019237355.1 Acetobacteraceae bacterium
ACGAAGGGGATCAATGCGGAAACCGGCAAGCCGGAGGAGTACGATCCCAAAAAGGGGGTGCAGACCTATAACCCCGACGCTACGCCTTCGCGCGAGCACAAAGTGACCGATTTCTGCCCGGGTAATATGGGTGGCAAGAACTGGCCTCCGACGGCGTATAATCCCAACCTGCATCTCTGGTACATACCCGTCATCGAGAGCTGCAACCGCATCACCCTCCAGGAGATGACTCCCGGGAAGTCGCTGAAGCCACGCGAGTTCTTCACCGGTGGTGGGCCCTCCAATCCGTTCCGCATCACCGGCAGTGTGACCGCGATCGACGTCACTACGGGTAAGGTCGCCGCCAAGGCCGAAACGCCCTTCCCAATGCTGGGCGGCATTCTGGCGACGCCCGATTTGGTGTTCGCTGGCCAGCCCTCGGGCGAGGTGATGGCCTTCGACGCCAAGAACCTGCAGAAGCTCTGGGAATTCAATACAGGTTCGGGCGTGAACGCCCCGCCGATGACCTTTACCGTCGATGGGAAACAATATGTGGCGATCCTGGTCGGGATGGGCGGCGTCTGGGACAAGTGGAACATCGACTCCACGCCGGAACTGAAGACCATGGAGCCGGGCTCGATGTTGTTCGTATTTGGGCTGTGACGGCCTAGTGGTGGGAGCAGAACCGATGCAGGCAACAACACGGGCTCTCACCACTGCTTTGCTCATTTGCGGCATCGGGGCAGCGGCCGGGGCGATAAAAATCGCCTCCGGCCAGCCGGCCTCGGCGCAGTCCGAGGCCTCTGCGGGCAAGCGCGTATTTAAAACCGCGAACTGTGTCGGATGCCACAAATGGCACGGGGGTGGAGGCGGCGGCTATGGCGGCGCTGCGCTTTCGCTGCGAGCCACCCAACTGACGCGGGATCAGATCATCGAAACCGTCACATGCGGCCGGCCGGGCACTGGCATGCCGTATTTCAAGCGCAATGTGTACGAAACCAAAGAATGCTACGGTCTCAACAAGCAGGACCTGGGCGATAACATGCCTCCTGGCCCACCAACATTCCTGCGGCCAAACGAGATCGCCGCCGTGGCTGATTACGTGATGGCCGATGTTAAGGGCAAAGGCGAGCCAACCTATGCCCAATGCGTGGACTTTTTCGGCCAAAGCTCGCGCGTGTGCAATGTCTATAAAGAAGGCGGACATGGCGAACCCGGCGAGGGCAAGGCTGAGCCCTCTAAGCAGGGCGGATAGCAGTGAAGTGGATCCTCACGGGCTGCGGCGCAGGCCTGCTTCTTTTTGCCGCTTTCATGCCGGCGCGCGCGGCGGAGCAGCAACAGGCCGCACCGCAGAATGACCTTCGCGAATTCCGGATCGGAATGAAGGCGGAGGATTTGCCGAAATCTGGATATAAGGATCTGTCCTGTATCGCTGCTCCCGGCCAGAAACTCCCTGGGTGGGAGGCCTACCGCCAGTGTCCGAAGGATGCTTCTGGGCTGCATGAGGTTGGGTTTCGCTACGACGAAGACGCGAATCTCCTGGCGCGGCTTAATGATAAATATGGAGGCACCCGCGTCGGTGGTCATCCGGTGCTGGTTTCGCTGTTGCTCGACGATCAGGGGCAAATGGCGGGCATTCGCATCGTGACAGATCCAAATGCCAGGCTGTATATGCATAAGAAAGCATTCCTGCTGGGTCAGCAAGCCAAGGCTCGTTACGGAGACGAAGGCTGGACGTGCACCCAGGGAAGCCCCAGCGAAAACGAGCAACCGGTCGGCGCCGTTTTCGTAAAGGAGCGTTGCGAGAAGATCACACCGACCCGGCACATTATCGTCGAGCGCGATCTGTTTCGGCATCCGGGGGAAGACCTCAAGCAATTTGTGGATGATAGCAAGATCACCATCCTGCCCGGCGGGTGACGCGCCATCGCTGGAACCTGAGCTGCAGTTCCATGTGACCAGTAACATCAACAGGAGGAAACATGCCACGTCGTCTCTTGCTCGCGACAGCCGCTTGCGTGCTTTCGGTCGGGCTTTCCCTTGCTGCCGTTGCCGCTGAACAGCCTATAGAATTTCACGGGGCCCTTGATGGCGCGCATGAAGTTCCGGGGACGCAAAGCGAGGGCAGCGGAAGGATTGACGGGACACTCGACCGCCAGAACAAGGTGTTCACGTATACAGTTACTTATAAGGGTCTGTCAGGCCCCGTTACGGCTGCGCATTTTCACGGTCCGGCTGACCCGGGCGCCAATGCCGGGGTGGTGGTGCCGCTACAACAACCGCTGACAAGCCCGATCAAGGGCAAGGCCACGCTGAATGATCAGCAAATGGACGAACTCATGAGCAACAAGTTATATGTGAATCTTCACACACAAAAGAATCCAAACGGTGAGATTCGGGGTCAGGTGCTCAGGGGCAGCGGCTAGAGCGCGATGGCGTGAGGCGGACTCGGGTTCCCCAATTCGCGGCATTGGGTTCCATTTTGCGCGGAAAATGGGGCGCGGATTGGGTTTCCGGATTTTCGGAAAGCCTCAATCATGCTCTAAACCGAAAATGCTGACTTCGGCCTGAAGTCATGCTATAGGCCAGCTCCAGGGCGAAGCTGCATCGAGAACCAAAAGAACCACCCGCAACGATCCTCGATTGGCTCCGGGTCGGTGATCGGCCCCAGTCGCCGGATGGTTCAGAACGGCAAAAATTTTGCGCAGGCGGGCTTGACCCTAATCCTGTCCGGTCGGCTCAAACATCTCATGAACGATAAATAACTGAATCGAAATTACTCTCCGAGGAGGTCTGTAGCCCTTCGATATCGCTTGGAGGCGGGCATTCGGACGCTCGGGCGCGGGGCGGCCAGAAAAGCGGGTCACACCATGCCGAAACTGTCCCAGAAGAAGTGCACTGAGCTTACTTCGCCAATAAGGCGCGTCCGAAACGCCGTGAATCGCACTCTCAAAACCAAAGCGCCAAAGCATCATGACTTCGGCTTGAAGTCATCACGCTGTAATGGTGCGACCCGATGCAAGGAGCGATTATGGCTGAATTGAACCGATCCCGAGGCATCCACCACATAACCGCGCTCGCTAGCGACCCGGCCGGCAACGTTGCTTTCTACACCGGCGCACTCGGCCTTCGCCTCCTCAAGCGGACGGTCAACTTCGATGACCCCGGCACCTGGCATCTCTATTACGGCGACGAAGCCGGGCAGCCCGGCACGATCCTCACCTTCTTCCCCTTTCCCGGTATCCGCGCTGGCCGGCATGGCACGGGCCAGGCGGTCGAGATCGGGTTCGCGATCCCGCGGATGGCGCTGAGTTACTGGATCGGCCGGCTGACCGAGAAGCGCATCGGTTTCGAAGGCCCGTCCGACCGCTTCGGCGAGCGTGTGGTCCGGTTCAAGGACCCAGATGGACTCCAGCTCGAGCTGATTACGGATGAAAAAGCTGTTCGCCGCCCAGGCTGGAATGGCGGCGATATCGAGCCCGAGTACGCGATTCGCGGGTTTCATAGCGTCACGCTATGGGAGCAGGGTTACGAGCGCACCGCGAAGCTCTTGACAGAGCATCTCGGCTTCCTGCCCGCTGGTCAGGAGGAAAGCCGGTTCCGGTTCGCGGTTCCGGCCGGGGAGGCGCCGGGCGCCGTCGTAGATATCCGGTGCATCCCGGGCTTCTGGTCTGGTGCGATGGGTGGGGGAACCATTCACCATGTGGCCTTCCGCGCGGGTGACGATCGTGATCAGTTACAGATGAGGGAGCGACTCGCCGGCGAAGGGTTCGATGTCACGCCAGTGATCGACCGCAACTACTTCCACTCGGTTTACTTCCGCGAACCTGGCGGCGTCCTGTTCGAAATAGCTACCGACCCGCCGGGCTTCACCGCCGACGAGCCGCTTGAGAGCTTGGGGACAAGGCTCCAGCTGCCCGCCTGGCTGGAACCGCGGCGTGACGCGATCGAGCGCTTTCTTCCGTCGCTGGGGCGCGAGCCCGCATCCGCAG
>JAFAHH010000920.1 GCA_019237355.1 Acetobacteraceae bacterium
GCTGGGCTTTCGGACAGAAAAAAGCTATTGCGCAAAGTATTTCCGCAAGGCCGATATAGACGGCCAGCATCGTCCATAAGGAGCGGCTTTGATGCATAAATCTCTGCTGTCTCTCGCCCTCATCACCGGGTTCTTCCTTCCCCTGGAGGCAACCCACGCGCAAGACGCGAACCAGGTCACAGCCACCTGCAAAGACGGCACGGCCTTCACTGGCACAAAACGGTCCGGCGCCTGCCGGGGCCATGGCGGCGTACAGTCATGGGGGACGGCCACGGAATCGAGCGGCGCCGTCAGTCCGGCGATCGCGCCTGCCGCGAACTCTGCCTCCGCGAAGACCGCCGCCGGAGCACTAAACACCGGTACCGTCACAGTCACCTGCAAGGACGGCACAGCCTTCACCGGCACCAAGCGGTCGGGGGCCTGCCGCGACCATGGTGGCGTGCAGTCATGGGGTACGGCCGAGGCAGCGACCGTCCCGACGAATGCACCGGCGCAGCTGGCGACGCCTGCGCCACATGAAAAGCCCGCGCGCTGCTCCCGCCCCCGCCGGCAACGGCCAGGTTTGGGTTAATACCGACAGTCACGTCTATCACTGCCCCGGGACGCGATGGTACGGGAAGACCAAGCAAGGCACTTACATGTCCCAGGCCCAGGCCCAGGCCCAGGCGCCCGCCCGGACCACGGAAAGGCTTGCGCCTCATAGGGGTACCGCAGAGGAAGCTGCCAGGGGCGGACCGCGAAGCGCCTGGGAGGCGAGCTGCAGACAAGGCTGATTTGACGGAATTCGGACATCTGCCGGGTTATGAGAGTTGACGTCCAAATTCCGTGCTGGAGGCGATGTGTGGGCTCGCATGGGTCTCATGGCCGTCCTTTGCTTTATTGGGTTTGCCCCCGCTTTCGATAAACTTTCTGCGCAGCAGATCAATTCCGCACGCGGCACTACCGACAACTGGAAGCTCACCAGCCCGCGACTGGCGTTCGGCCCGCTCGGAGCGCGCCTCGCCCACCCGCATGCTGAGGCCTCTCACGCTTTGCGGTTGCTCAAGTTGGCATCCACCGGCTCCGGATTCTTTGTCAGTTACGAAGGCGATCTCGTCACCGACAATCACGTGATCGCGGGTTGTCGCGAGGTGCGCGTTGTGCACAACGAAAAATCGAATACAGCGCGCGTCGTCGTCACCGATGCCGCCGCCGATCTTGCCGTACTTCGGGTCCCCGACCTTGCCGGAGACGTTGCAGTCTTCGGGAACAGATTTGAGAGACCAGGCGAGGCAGTGATCGTTGCGGGCTACCCGCTTCAGGGATTGCTGACATCGAAAGGGAGCGTGACGACGGGGATCATCAGCGCCCTCGCCGGTCCGAAGGAGGACAAGAACCTGATACAGATCACGGCTCCGATTCAACCTGGCAACAGCGGCGGACCGTTGGTTGACGCGCACGGAGCCGTTATTGGTGTCGTCACCAGCAAGCTTAACAGTCTACGGGTAGCGCGCACGACGGGCCTGATCCCCGAGAACATTAATTTCGCGGTAAAGGCGGAGCTGGTACGCGAACTGCTCGACAAGATCGGTGTCAGATATGCGGCCCCGCCGTCCGAGTTTAAACAGCTTGCCATACCGGAAATTGTCGAGAACGTGTTTAAGTTCAGCGCGATCGTGCAGTGCTTCAGATAGGGTCGGGCTGGAGGGCATTGTCACGGAAACGGAGTCGGGAGTGAGCGGTGCATAGGGTAGGATGTTGGCATGGCTCCGCTCTGTTACCGTCGCTATCGCTTCCCGCCCGAGCAAGCTATCCAACACCCATCTGGCTGTATCTCGCTTACTCTGAGCTATCGAGACGTCGAGGAACTGCTGGGCAAACGTGGGCTCGACATCTCCTACGAAACGGTGCGGCGCTGGGTGCTGAAGTTCGGTCCGGCGATCGCACGCCGGCTGCGCCAGCGCCGCCCTCGGCCGAGCGATCGCTGGCACTTGGTCGAGATGGTGGTGCGCATCGCGGGCGAGCGGATGTATCTGTGGCGTGCCGTGCA
>JAFAHH010000202.1 GCA_019237355.1 Acetobacteraceae bacterium
GTGCTCGGACGGGTTCGAAATCGGCTGCGACAACGGCGAGCGGGTGCGCATCGCCTTTACCCTGGACTGCTGCGATCGCGAGGCGATCTCCTGGATAGCAACCACCGGCGCGATCGATAGTGGCGATGTTCGCGATTTGATGATCGATAGCATGGAGCGCCGGTGTGGGCCCGTGGCTCGGCTTGCTTGCGCAATCGAATGGCTGTCGGACAACGGCTCGCCTTATGTCGCCCGAGAGACCCGCGCGCTGGCACGGGAAATTGGTCTCGTGCCGCTGACCACGCCGGTCGAAAGCCCGCAGTCGAACGGCATGGCTGAAGCCTTTGTCAAAACTTTCAAACGCGATTATGCCCGGATCAATCCACGCCCCGACGCGGCCACGGTATTGCGCCAGCTGGAGAGCTGGTTTGACCATTACAACGTCGTGCACCCTCACAAATCATTGGGATACCGCTCGCCGCGCGAGTTCCGGGCGGAGCTACGGGCGAGGAAGGAAACGCAATGTTCTTTGCCCGGCTGAAAGCAAGCGCCTGTTCTTTGCCCCGGCCTGACTTGGCGGCATCGGCGCGCGCAAGCGGCAGGGATTTTGGCCGGGCATGGCCGGGTTGCGAGGGAGCGTGGCTTACTTCAAGCCATGCGAGCGAGCGGCCTGGCCATGCGGTAGGCCGAAAGTCCGGCCGCGAGCACGGCGATACAGTTGCGGCAGACCGAGGCGTTGACGCCGGCGCGGTCTCGGTTAAATTGCAAGCAACTAACCCTGTCCGGTTTTTCGGGGGCAACTCCATTCCCCAACCTTACCGGCGGGCGCCTAATCCTAATCGGCCTGCCGTTTTGGCTTGCTCGCTACAGGGGCCAGGGTCGGCCAAGGGCATGAACAAATAAGAACAAAGCTCCTGCAGTTGTCAAGGCATAATGAGAAAGACACTTTCGGATGAGAAAGACACTTTCGGTCACGCCTGTGCCAGAAGACGCTGCCCGATAGCATCGCTGTCACCCGTTTCATCCTCGCGGGTCGGCGCAGCCGGTGGACTGCTGGAGCAGATCGCGCTTGACTGGAAACGCTTGCGGTTCCAGGAGAGCGTGACCGGGTTCCCATCGCACCCGCGCGATGGGTCCCGATGATGCTCGTAAGACAAAGACTTAGACCAGTTTCGGGCTGCACAGTCAGCCTGAAACTGGTCTAGCAGTCTGCGGAAAAACGCTGAAGTCGGTCGTTCGTAAAGCAACGAAAGAAGGCCAGGGGCTTTGCCCCTGGACCCAGCAAAGGCAGAGCCTTTGGAATCCAATGACTTAGTGGTGGGGTCTGGGGCCTTTCGGGCCCGTCATGCGAACAGCATGCTCCCCGCATGACGGGTCCAGGGCAGAGCCCTGGCCTTCCTTTTTCAGCAGACTGCTAGAGCTGATCCGGGATATCGGGCTGCCGCAGGCGATCCATTTCGCGTGAAGATGCCCGCCAAATGGGATCTGGGGCGGTTCCACGTGAGCGGAGCCGCCCTAAATACCGCCGCCATCGCTTCGGTTTACAAAGCTTCAATTTCATTCGGCCATGATCGCACCGATTGAGGTGCAAAATGCTATCCGGCGCTCCGGTTTCGCTCGATTGGTCTCATATATTCAAACAAGCGCTCAGCTATTCAGACAGCATCATCCTGGTGTTTGAGCGCAAGCCGGCCACCCCGCCCACCTTGCCAATACTCGGGGCCAATGAAGCTTTCCTTCGCGCCACCAATACGCGATCGGAGCAGCTGGTCCGCGAGGATTTTTTGTCATTCTTCTGCGCCCAATCATGCCCAGCATCCCGGAGCGGCTTGGCGTGGGCGATCAGCGCTGGAACAGCTTGGCGCAATGAAATTCTCTGCAGCCGACGAGGCGGTCAGCCATTCTGGCTTGGTTACCACCTCATCCCGATCGAAGGCCCCGCCGGGGAAGCGTGGTACGTGCTTCATGGGCGCGATATAACGGAGCAACGCCTGGCCATCCAACGGCAGCAGGCGGCCGAAGGGCTGATGGCGGCCGTGTTCCGCACCATGGATGCGAGCATCGCTATTACCACCTCGCGTGGGCGCATCCTAATGACCAACCTGCATCTCGATAGATTGCTCGATGCCGAACCCGGCTCGCTCGAAGGCGAGAATTTTAGGGAGTTGATAGCCGATACTGACCGGGAAGCGTTCGTGCGCGCGCAAGAGCAGCCCCTGAGTCACGGGCCTGCACGGTCGTTGCAGGTGACACTATTACGCAAGGGCGGCGTTGCGGTGCGTGTCCGCATTTCCTGCGCTGTTGCGGAACGGCCGGATGCAGAAACAGTCCTTGTGCTTACTATCCGGGAAATCACGGAAACCGTCCAGAGTGCTCCGTCCAAGCATTTCCAAGTCGCGGGCAAGCTCCGGCTGGTCGGACTGGAGGAGGTGCGTGCCGCTCTGGGGGCCGAATGGGACCGGCTGGCCGAGCGGGCTGTGCAAACTGCGGAACATGTCTTGCGCAGCCGGCTTTCGCCTGGTGACACGTTTTCCCGGACAGATGATCACGGTCTGCTGATCTGCTTTGCGAACGCCTCGGAAGAGGAGGCTTCGTTCCGTGCAGCAGCAATTGGGCAGGAAATACAACGGCGCCTCATCGGCCAGGGCGAAACGGCGATTGCGTCGAGTGTCACCGCAATCGCTGCGGCCGTTTCCGCAGACGCCGAAGGCGGGCAGAACCGAAGCTTTCACGCCAGCCTCGAACGTCGCCTGAACGAGCGTCGGCAAGAAGTGGAGCGACAAGCCGAGCAGGCGCTCGAAGCGGTGATTCGAACCGCGCATTGCGTCCTCGAGCCCGTGATCCCCCGAAATGGCCGCGACATTCTCGCGCGCTATGCCTGCCTTCCGCCAGATCAGGAACGGGCCGTTCTGTCAGCGAGGACGGTACTCGGCCCCACGGGCGTTCGCGACTTCGACTATGATTCGATGCTGCTTACGCTCGCGGTCGAACGGATCATTCAGGACGCGGCACAGGGCGTGCTCTCCTTATGCTTTGTGGATGTCGGGCTAGAAGTGTTCACGATACGAGCGAGAACGGAGCGCCTGCTGTCGATCTGCCGATCGATCCCGCTTGAGATCCGGCATCGGATGGTCATGATGCTTGCGCATGTGCCGGCCGATATCGCGCGTCCGCGGATCACCGACGCGGTGCAGCGGCTGCGGCCATTCTGCCGCAGCGTCGGCCTGAGCATGCAGGAACTCGCGGCACCGCCGCTCGATCCTTATCTTCTTGCGGGATCAATAGTAAGCCTCGAATTGGATCAGGTGGTATCGGATGGCACGCTTCAAGAAGCGCGTCTCCGGCAATTGCTGGACCACCTACACACCAACCGCATTCGGCTTCTGGTGCGCAATGCCAGCCCCAAACGAAGGAAGGAGCTGGAGGCGCTCGGGGTCGATCTCATCGGCAGCGGTGTGCCTGCTTGAGCAGATCGTGCTTGACTGTAATTGCTTGCAATTACGGTGGTCTGATGTGGTTCAGACCGACAACGTTGTGCACTCGCACGCCAGCCGAATGACAAGGTCGGCCGAGTGGCGCCTTCTCTGAAACATCAGGCGCATAACAACAGGTCAGGCCAAGAAAAAAGCCGGTCCGAAATCACGCACCGGCCTGTTAGTTCTCAAGTGAGCCCGGCCAGGGCCAAGCGGCTTATAACTTATTCGGCAGCCTGCCGATGCTCCTGGTGAGCCGACCGGCGTTGCTCGATCTGCTGCTCGAGCGGGCCAAGCGTCTCATCAGCGGTGCGGCGAATGGCGCGGACCAGCGTCGCGCTATTCTCGACGAAGGTCTCAAGATACTCGCGCAGGAACCGGTGCTGTAGCTCCACATAGGAGCCGAGGTTGGCCAGACGGAAAAGTTCCTGCGAAGCCCGAAGATTGGTCCGCACGATGCCCTCGATGAGGCCGTTCACGCCCTGCTGCAAATCCTGCAGCCCGCCTCGCGCGGCACCGGGGAGCGCCAGCAGCGAGCGGACCTCTTCGTTGGTTCCTCTGAAACGCCGCGGCCACCTTGCGGCTGACTTCGGCGAACTGCTCGGCTGCATTCTGAACGATCTGCTGCTGGCTCTCGGTCAAGGCCTGCGTTCCCCGGCGAATGTTTTCGCTGCCAACCCAGCCACTGCGATTCACTGCCTCAGCGCCAGCCTCGCCCACCCGGCGCGTAGCGTCAGCAGCGAACTGACCTCCGCGCCGAACAGTATCGCCGGTAGCCCCACCACTGGCCTGCACTGCCTCAGCAGTTTGGCGTGCTGTTGCGTATTATCAGCCATGTATTTTCTCCCTCCTGGAACCAGGAGTTGAATTCTGTTGGCAAGTTTAAGATGCCATTACGCAATCGCACCGACAGAAACCGGCATGCCCGCGTGCCCGGACGAATCGGCCATCGCTCGGATAGGATCGCATCACCATAGTCTTGCGACTTGTTCGGTATCTGGACTACTTCTGTTCGGTGTCTTCGACCTTGACTTCGCTACGCCGGACGGTGTCGCGGATATTTTCTTGTCGCTCACTGGCCTGCTTGCGTAGGGTGACCTCTTCCGTTACACGGGCCTCCTTTGAGACAACGGGCTGCTCCTTAACGGCGATGACTTCGACAGTGCCCTCTTGAAGAGCCCGTTCTGCTTCTTCGGGGCTCAGGCGGCGCTCTTCTTGATTACGCTCAACCTCGATCTCCTCTTCGCGCAGCGTGATTGGTTTCTCGACCTCTTGTTCGCTGACCTCCTTCACCAGGCGCTTGCCAGTCGTGGTCTGTTCCTTTCCAACCCGCAGCTCTTCTTCTACTGACTGCCCGCGCGCTGTTTCTGGCTGACGCCGCTCGATCAGCTCTTCTGGGCTCTTATGGAAACGATTCAATACCTCCAAGGCTCGATCAACATCCTTCGCCTCGGCTGTAACGACGATGCCACCGTGGCGGACAGCTTCGCCATACCGGCGCGCGACGTCTTCTTCCTGACCGCGTTCCGTCAGCGCCTCGAAGACGTTATCCGCATCCTCCTCGCCCAAGATGGTGATTGTGCGATCAGCACAGCCGACCTTGGCGAGCTCACGGCGAACCACCTGCGCCGTCTTGAGGTCTTCGACCAAACCGATAACAGAGTCCGTCATAAGGGGATTGCCCTCTCTGATGTTGCTGGTGCTTTTGCCGCTGCTCCGCTTACAGCGGCGAACCTAATCAGACGCCCGGATCGGTTCCGGACGTTGCGGATGTGCGTCGCGCTCCACCGTGATCTCCTCGCGACGCAACCTGACCTCTTGCTGCACGTGATCGGTGGTCTGCTTGCGCGTGACGCGGACCTCCTCGACGAGCTTCAGCGGCTTCTCGACCACGAGGACCTCGCGTATGACCGGGTAGACTGTGGTATCACCTTCCTGGCGCACCGACATCGGCCCGTCCACCCAATGATCGACCGGTACGCGCTCCACCTCGATGGTTTCAGCCTGGATCGGTATCTCCAGGACTTCCGTTTCCTCATTGACCCGCTTGTGCAGGCGCACGGTCTCACTGGCGACCGCCTCTTTGCGGACGATGGCTGCCTCCGCGACGGCCGGAACGGTCTTTTGCTCAACCACCTGCGTAGCTTCGTTCATCTCGGCCACCATTGTCCTCCTAACGCCCAAGCCAGGCGACCAACATCTCGCATCCAACACTTATATTGCTGGGGCGTCCGCACAGTCATACTGGCGAAAAGTTTCACAACATCGCGTAAAAGGATTCCTCAGCCGCCAACCAAGACTCGCTGTCTAAATTCGAAACACTATCGGCTCTAAAGGCGACGCAAATGCCTGGCGCACACGGGTTTAGCACCCCTGGGCCATTCCGTTTCATTTACGGGCCGCACGTTCGGAAGTTCGTGCAATGGCTGCATCGCATCCTGAACGAATCTGGCCGACAGCTGGAGCAGCGCGGGATTTATGCTAACGCATGTGTCCAAGGCATTCGTAAGCAGGTGCTTCCGCCATAGTAAAGCTCCTTCTTATGCTGTTCGATGCAGGAACAAGTGTTGCGTGCGCCCCGACACCGGTCGGGACCAACACTTATGTCAACGAAGGCAGCCATGTTAACGTGGACGCGGCTTGCCGCGTTGCACCACATAGGCATATAAAAAAATGTCACGTGTTGACCGTGGTTAGGTCAAACTTCACTGATGGAGCCGCCTCAACTCGGAATATAAAAGGGGCGCAGAAGCCAGCTTCACGGTTGGCTCACCTAAACTAGCTAGAAAGCGGTCGAGCCTCGCACGGACCCGGCCACTCGAAACGGAGCGTCAGTCCGGAATTGCCAACTTAGTTACAAACATGACCAAGCTTGAGGCCGGATACGTGCCGGATCTCTGCCGTCATTTTCCGCCCCAGACCTCCTGATAGAGCCGAATGATTTCGGCCTTGTCTGGAACGCGCGGATTGTTCGCGGGGCTGCCGGAAGCCAAAGCTTGTTCGGCCATCAACTCGAGCTTCGCCGCCCAGGCCCGGTCATCGACGCCGTAAGCACGCGGCGACGGCACGTCCAGCGTGCGGTTAAGTTCCTGAAGTCCATCGACCAGCTTGGAGGTTGCAACTTCATCCGGATCATCTGGCCGGGCAAGCCCAATCCGCCGGGCCGCTTCGGCATAGCGCGCCTGAGCCATCCCCACGCTGAATCGCGTGACTGCGGGCAGCAGCATGGCATTCGAGAGCCCGTGCGGAACATGAAAATGCGCACCGATAGGCCGCGACATGCCATGCACCAGGGCGACGGAACTGTTCGAGAAGGCAAGCCCGGCTTGCGTTGCACCAAGCATCATCCCTTCGCGCGCCCGGGCATTGTGCGGCTCAGTGAACGCGGTGCGCAGGTGCCGCCCGATCAGGTCCATTGCGGAGAGCGCGAGCGCATCGGCGAAAGGGTTCGCCCGGCGAGAAACATAGGCTTCGAGCGCATGGGTAAGGCTGTCGACGCCCGTATCAGCCGTGGTGCGCGGTGGTACCGTATAAGTGAGCTCGAAATCGACAATCGCCGCTAGCGGCAGAGCTCCAAGCCCCGCGATGAGCATCTTTTCATCGCGCTCGGTGTCGGTGATCACGGTGAAGCGGGTACACTCGCTTCCCGTGCCTGCCGTAGTCGGTATAGCGATCACGGGCAGTTTCGCCCGATCTGCGGGCACTGGAACTTTATATTGGCGGATATGGCCCGTGCCCGCAGCCAGGATCGCCGCGGCTTTGGCGGTATCGATCGGCGAACCCCCGCCGAACCCAATCAGGCAATCGAACGTGCCCTGCCCAAGGTACTGCACGCCCTGATCGACGACGGTATCAGTTGGATCTGGAACCGTTTCGCTGAAAACCGGAGCGGCCATCCCGGCTTCGGCCAAAGGGCCTAGACAGCGCTGCACGAGCCCCGAAGAGACCATGAAGGGATCAGTTACGATCACCGGCCGGCTCAATCCAAACTTGCCAAGCACTTCCGCGATTTGCCGGACCGCTCCGCCGGCCGCTAGAAGCATCCGCGGCGCGGCGAAATTTATAGCTTGCATGCC
>JAFAHH010001070.1 GCA_019237355.1 Acetobacteraceae bacterium
GCCGCGGCGCTTTTTTACCTTAGAGCCGCGATAAGGCAGAGTATCAAGGCTCATCGCAAGATCAATGAGCTCGAAGCCGATTCGCTCCGCGGAATCAGGGTTGACGGTATCCGTTCGACCAACCCCACCTTACATCTCTGCCGGAAGTCTGGTTGAGTGAACGGATGAACGAACAAGCGCAGGGGGTTACCCCAAAACCGCGGCGCAGCCGGGCGGACGTGCAACGGCTCGTCGAAGACTTCAAGCGAAGCGGGCTGAATCGCAGCCAGTTCTGCCGGCAGCGCCAACTGGCCTTGAGCACGCTTAAACGCCATCTGGTCAGTGAGCCGGCGACCACGCCGGATCGTCGCCCGGCCGGGAGCCGGTTGGTGCCCGTCGAAGTGCTCAAACGCCGGGGCAAGCCGCAACCGGCGGCTCAAGGGGCGGGGGTGACCATCCTCTTGGCCGGGGGTCGGCGCATCGAGGTCGCCCCCGCGTTTGACGCGCCGACGTTCCACCGCGTGGTCCAGTTGCTGGAGGCACGGTAAGCTCATGTGGACGCTTTCGGCGGCGACGCGCATTTATCTGGCGCCCGGGCCGACCGATCTGCGCAAGGGCTTTGACGGCCTCTATGGGCTGATGCGCGATCGGCTTCAGGTCTGCCCGCAAAGCGGGCACCTGGGGTTATTTTGCAACCGGGAGCGCACGCGCCTCAAGCTCCTGTATTGGGATGGGACCGGTTTGTGGATTTGCACGAAACGGCTGGAGCGGGGCCGATTCAGTTGGCCCGCGGCCGCGGCCACCGGCGAGGCCAAAGTGGTGTTAAGTCAAGAGGAACGGGCCTTATTGCTGGGGGGCATCGAGCTCAAACAGACGCGGCGCAAGGCCTGGTACGGGCGCCGGGCAGAAAAAGTGACCAGAGCGGCCTAAAAAAGCTGGCCGAGAACTAACTATTTTGCTAACACTTTAAGGCATCTTGAGTGTTAGCAAGGCCGAGCTAAGCGATCTAGAATGGGAGGTCTTCCAGGGCCTGGAGCCCTCCCTTCAGCCGAAGCTCCTCGACGCGCTCCAGCAGTCCTCCAGCCGGGTGGCCAGCCTCGAAGAGAAGCTGCGCTTGGCGGAGTTAGAAAACCATTACCTGCGGGAGTTGCTGCGCCGGCAGCGCCTCGCCAAGTACGGCCCGGGCAGCGAGAAGCTTTCCGATGCGCAGTTGGCCTTGTTGGAACTCGAGCCCGGCGTCCAGCCAGCGGAGGTCGAGGCCGAAAGCCTGCGCCCACCCCTGGAGCTAAACCCCCGCCAGCCGCGCAAGGCCACCGCGCATCCCGGCCGGCAAACGTTGCCGGCCCACTTGCCCCGGGTGGAACGCATTATTCCCTGCAGCCCCGAACAATGCCGCTGCGCGCAGTGCGGCGGCAGCACCGACCTCATCGGCTATGAAATCAGCGAGCTACTAGACTGCGAACCGGCCAAGCCCTTCGTGTTAGTGACCAAACGCGAGAAGCGCGCCTGCAAAGCCTGCGAAGAACAGGGCGTGCAGACGGCGTTGCTGCCGGCGCGCATCATCCCCAAGGGCTTGGTCAGTGACCGCGTCATCATCGACACGGTGATCAACAAGTACTGCAATTTTTTACCCCTTTACCGCCAGAGCGTCATCCTGCAGCGCGAGACGGGCCTGGAGATTGCGCGCGCGACGCTCTGCGGTTGGGTCATGACGGTGGGCGAGCTGCTGCGGCCCATCTGCGGGGCGATGCGCCTGGAATTGTTGCGCAGCGACTACCTGCAGGCCGACGAAACCCCGGTCGATGTCCAATCGGAACGGACCCGGGGCAAGAATCATCAGGCCTACCTCTGGGAATACGGGCAGCCGGGCGCCACGGTGGTGTTCGACTTCCGCCTGGACCGCAGCGCCACCGGGCCCGAACAGTTCCTGGCCGGCTTTGCGGGGCTGCTGCAGACGGACGGCTACGCCGGCTACGGCCCGGTGGGCGCCCCCGGGTTGGTGCACGCCGGCTGCTGGGCGCATGCGCGCCGCTACTTCTATGAGGCGGTCCAACTCAACGGCCAAGACGTGGTGGCCATCGGCATCGTCGTAGAGATCAACAAACTCTTTGAGATTGAAGCCGAACTCAAAGCCTTGGGGCTGGACGCGCCGCAGCGGCTGGCCGTGCGCCAGGAGCGATCGGCGCCGATTGTGGACGGGCTCAAAACCCGCATCGAGGAAGCCACCCAGGCGGCCCTGCCCCGCAGCGCGCTGGGCAAGGCTTGCAAGTACGCTCTGACCCGCTGGACGGCCTTGAGCTGCTTCCTGATCTACGGGCAGCTGGAGTTATCCACGAACTTGGCCGAGAACGCGATTCGGCCGATCGCGCTGGGGCGCAAAAATTGGTAGCACATCGGCAGCGAGCGGGCCGGGCCGAAGGTGGCGGCGATCCTGTCGGTGGTGGAAAGCTGTCGACGGCTCTCGATCGCGGTGCGCGAGTATCTGGGCGAGATCCTGCCCGGCCTGGCCGATTATCCGGTCAAGCGGGTCGGCGAGTTGACCCCGGCCGCCTGGAAAGCGCGCCGCGCCGCAGCCGCGCCCTGATTGGGCCGGCCTCTCCGGCCGGCGCCTTCGCTCGAGCGCCCTTCAACGATTCGTCGTGGCGTTGAGGCGCAGCCATCTGAGACCAACCTGGAGTTCGTCTGACGCATACGTCCTTTCGATGGTCAGCTGGTTTAGCAAAGGCGGCAACCATCGGGACCAGGCTGAGCGCTGGGCCATTTTCTTGGGGCTCTGGGTGCCCAGCCTGTTCGCCTTGTCGCACCGGCTGTCGCGGGCAGCCGAAGAGGCCGAGCATTAAACCGGGTGAGGGCAAAGGTTTGGCGGCTTTAAGGTGCAGGCCCCCCTTCGAGCCAGCTCCAGCGAGGGGGGCAACCGACGCTCCCCCACCCCGCCGTGCGCCCGGTCCTCTAGTCGGTCATTTGTCAAATTTTTTGCCATTGGTTGGCGCGCGGGTTGCGCCAGCGCACGGGACGACGGCTGTAGGCGCCCGAGCCGCCCAGCCCGTGACGGCGCAACCGCTCGCGCCGGCGACGCTCGGCCTGCCGGCCACCCCACTCAAAAGGCGTGGGATGCCGGTTCCAGCCGGCCGCCGTGTGTTCTAACCGCGTGATGATTTCGGCACTGCTTTGAGGATGCTGTCCCTCCAAGGCCCGACGCTTGAGGATACGTTGGAACGACTCGGCCATGTTTAACCAGGAACCGCTCAGGGGTGTGTAGAGCGGCAGGATGCCTACCGTCAGCATCCAGGCAACTAACACTTTTGAAAGGTGGCCGGCCAAGTTGTCGAGCACTAACAACAGCCGCAGGGCCGGCAAGATTTCCGGCAACTCTAAGGGCTTACGGAGGCCCTCTTGCCAGCGCTGCCACGCCCGGCGATTCGCCGCCGCCTCTTCGACCGGCGGCGCGGGAGGCAAGGCCTCTAAAATGGTGCTTAATTCCTGCTTCATCCAGGGATGGAGCACCGCGTTAGCCGTGGAACTCACCCCCTGGACCTGCGCGTGGCCGCTGGCGGGTTCAAAGAGCACCAGCAGCTTGGCCGTGCCGTTGCGCA
>JAFAHH010000371.1 GCA_019237355.1 Acetobacteraceae bacterium
ACTCAACAGCTGTTCGGGCGGAACTGACGGGCGCCCTTCGCTTGCGTAAAGCCGGCCCAAACTCCAGCTCAGCTGCTTCAGGACCTCGCGTACCAATTTCCGGATCTGGCGTAGCGGGTGCTGTTCCGGAACCCGGGCTTCCGGCGAGATATAGGAAAACAGCTTGGTCTGATCAATGAACCTGCCGCGCATTGCTTTACTCCGCTATAGGCGGCAGGTTTGGATCATTCCGAATCCGCGCCGGGCAAGAGGTTTTTCAGCAGGCTGCTAGACTAGTTATTGATGGCTCAGCCACTCAAGGCCATCAGTGTGATGGTGGTCATCTTGTCTGCGGACATGAAAACGCGGTTGCGGCTGCGATCGATTCCTCCCAGTGCCGGATCGTTCACAACGGTGCTAGAGCGAGATGGCTTTAGATCAAGCCATCTCGCTCCATAGTCATGGTTTTCAGGGCGCGATTCAGGCTCTCCGGCGACCCGGACCCCAATCCCGGGCGCCCATTTTGCGGGGCAAAATGGGACCCGGTGCTTGCCAATTGGGAACCCGATTCCGCCTCAAGCCGCGCTCTAAGGTAGCGCTCTAATGAGCTCCCTTCTTCGTTGCGTGACCGGCGGTTCGGCCCCTCGCTGCCACGGGAGTGGGCGCCGCAGGCTCGCATGCACCAAAGGAGCCGGGTACCACATCCTTTCCAGCCGCGTATTCCGCCAAGTCGTGCTCGGTCGGCAGCATCTTTGCTTCTTTGAACAAGCTCAGGTTGCGCGAGCAGAAATCGGAGCCCTGTTTCAGGGCTTCCGTCGCTTGCGCGTTGGCAAGCGAGGTGATGTAGGCGTCTTCCTCCTGCTGTGCCCGGCGTCCGTACTGGCGCTTGAAGTAGGTATCGAGCTCGTGTTGCGTGGTAGCGAGGTACGGCTGGTACCGGCGCATGAATTCATTATATTGCTCATCTTCGTGACAATTGACGGCGATAACCATCAGCTCGCTTCGCAGCGCGGTGAGTTCGAATGCCTGTTGGTCGGCTGGGGAAGCACAGCGGTGTTGTGCGTGAACAGTTTGCAATGGGAGCAGGCAGGCAGCGATCATCAAGGGGAGATGGCGGGCCAAGTCAGTCTCCATGCCTCTGGGTTCAAACCGCGCCAGTCATCCCCGACTCGCGCGAACTTGGAACTGAGGCAAGGGTGCGCGCGGCTGTCAATGCCCGTGCGGCGCCTGTTCAGGTTTCGCGATCTAGCCCTCTGTGCTGCCGCAGACATTACCCATATGGTGCCGAGCCATGTCAGAACTCTCAGCAAACGGACCGATTCAGGTCACACGACTGTCTTCCGGTCCCATCGTGGTCACGGAGCAGATGGACCGGGTCGAAACTGTGTCGGTAGGCGCGTATGTCGCGACCGGCACCCGGCACGAGCTCGAGGAAGAGAACGGCGTATCGCATTTTCTCGAGCATATGGCGTTCAAGGGCACCGAGCGGCGCTCGGCGGCGGAAATCGCGGAGGAGGTCGAGGCCGTGGGCGGCCACATGAACGCCTATACGGCCCGCGAGCAGACCGCGTTTTACCTGAAGGTGCTGAAGGAAGACGTAGCGTTGGCTGCCGATATTATTGGCGACATCCTGTGCCACTCGGTTTTTGCGCCCGAGGAACTCGAGCGCGAGCGCGGTGTGATCCTACAAGAGATCGGTCAGGCCAACGACACGCCGGACGACATTATCTTCGACCGGTTTCAGGAGGCCGCTTTCCCCAGCCAGCCGATGGGACGGCCGGTTCTCGGAACTGAGCCGATTATAAGGGCGATGCCACGCGGTCAGCTTACGGGCTATATGCAGCGCCATTATGCCGGGCCCAACATCGTCGTCGCCGCGGCCGGGGCGCTTGAGCATGGCGCCGTTGTTGAGCTCGTGCGGAGGCACTTCGCCGACCTACCCGCGGATCGTCCTCCCCCGGCTCTGCCGGGTGTGTATGAGGGCGGCGAATACCGCGAGTTGCGTGAGCTCGACCAAGTGCATGTCGTGCTCGGGTTTCCCGCGGTCGCTTACGCCGATCCGGATTACTACCCGGTGTTGTTGCTCTCCACCCTACTGGGCGGCGGTATGTCTTCCCGCCTTTTCCAGGAAGTACGGGAGAAGCGCGGCCTGGTCTACTCAATATATTCATTCTGCGCACCGTATTTGGATGGCGGCCTGTTCGGCGTCTATGCTGGCACGGGTGAGACCGAGGCGGCGGAGCTGGTGCCGGTAACTCTCGAGGAGTTGCGCAGTGTGCAGCGCCATGTCACGGAGCCCGAACTTGCTCGTGCCCGTGCACAGGTCAAAGCCAGCCTGCTGATGTCGATGGAAAGCACGGGGTCGCGGTGCGAGCAGTTGGCGCGGCAGATTCAGGTTTTCGGACGGGTTATCCCGACTTCAGAGACCGTCGCCCGGATCAATGCGGCCACGGCCGACGACATCAAGCGGGCCGCCGGGCGCTTGTTCCGGGCCCAGCCGACATTGGCCGTGCTCGGGCCAGGAATCCATGTGCCGAAGTTGCAGGTCATTGCTGAAAGGCTAGCGGCTTAACCGATGGACCCAATCAACTTGCTGCGGGACTTGGTGGCCCGGGCGCGGACGGCAGGGGCGGATGCCGCCGATGCGGTGCTGGTGGCGGGGACATCGATCAGCGTCCAGCGTCGGATGGGCCGTACCGAGCACGTGGAGCGCTCCGAGGGCCGCGATCTCGGGTTGCGCGTCTTCCTTGGCCAGCGGGCGGCGATTGTTTCTTCCTCCCGGGTCGAGCCTTCTGGGTTCGACACGCTCGTCGAGCGTGCCATCGCCATGGCACGGGTCGTGCCAGAAGATCCTTACGCCAGCTTGGCGGAAACGGCCGCTCCGCCCGAGGCGCTCGATCTGGATCTGGAGGACCCGGCCGAACCTACTACGGACGCGCTGCTGCACCGGGCGGCAATGGCCGAGGAAGCGGCGATATCGGTTCCGGGGATTACCAATTCCGAAGGAGCCGAGGCGGGCTACGGCCGGGCCGAAATGGTCCTCGTCACCTCGGCCGGGTTTGCTGGGCGGCATGTTGGAACGAGCAATTCGGTTTCCGCGACCGCGCTTGCCGGCACGGGCACTGACATGCAGCGGGATTATGATTATCATGTGACCGTTCATCACGAGGACCTCGATGACCCGGCCACCATCGGCAGAAGCGCCGGCGAGCGAGCTATCGCTCGGCTCAATCCGATTCGGCCAAAGACGGCGAAAGTGCCGGTCATTTACGACTCGCGGGTTGCGGGCGGGCTACTGGGTCATCTCGCAGGGGCCATCAATGGGTCTTCGGTAGCCCGCGGCACGACATTTCTGAAGGACAAGCTGAAGGCCCGAGTCTTTCGAGCAGGCATTTATGTGCGCGACGACGCCCGGCGGCGACGCGGGCTGCGCTCCCGGGTGTTCGATGCTGAGGGGGTGCCGACTGCGCCGCGCGCCCTGATTGAAGATGGGATACTGACCACCTGGCTCCTCGATTCCAGCTCGGCCCGCCAGCTCGGGATGACTTCCACCGGCCATGCCGTGCGCGGGACGGGGCGGCCGCCTTCACCGGCGCCATCCAATCTCTACATGGAAGCGGGCGAACGCACGCCGGCCGAGCTGATGGCGGACATCAAAGAGGGGCTTTATGTCACTGAATTGATTGGTATGGGGGTGAACGGCGTGACCGGCGATTACAGCCGGGGAGCAGTCGGCTTCGTGATTCGCGACGGGGCCATCGCCGAGCCGGTTGCCGAGATCACGATAGCCGGCAATTTGATCGACATGTTCTCCCACCTCACCCCAGCCAATGACCTCCGTTTCCGGCGCGGAACCGATGCTCCGACAATCCGCATCGACGGAATGACGTTGGCCGGTAGGTAATCGGCTGTCCTAGACCCCATGAGAGCAGATCGCGATCAGGTCGAATCGCCGAGGGCGATCCACATTGCGTGAATCTGCTCGCAAAACAAAGCTAGAGCGGTTCCACTTGAGTGGAAACCGCTCTAGTTTTGAGCAGACCGCATCCCGCTTGCGTCGATATGCGAGGGGCTTGCCGCGCGTCTCCGCCAAGACCGCACAGTTGAATCGCGCGGTTCGAAACAAGACCCTCGAACACTAGGGCCTGTTGAGATTGGGGATTCCCTCGGTCACGGCGCGTGTGATTCCAAACTCCGAAAAGGAGTTTGGCCGTGGATCGGTTCTGCCTGACGGATGAGCAATGGAGCAAGATGGAGCCTGTTGCCTGGGCAAGCCGGGCGATCCCGGGCGGACCGGCGGGGACAACCGGCTGTTTGTGGAAGCCGTGCTTTGGATTGTGCGTACCGGCAGTCCATGGCGTGACCTTCCGCCTGGGTTCGGGAAGTGGAACTCGGTTGAGAAGCGCTTTCGGGACTGGGTGAAGGCCGGGGTCTTCAGACGCATGCTCGAGGCCGTCGCCGCCGACCCGGACCTGGAATATGCCATGGTCGACGCCACTA
>JAFAHH010001089.1 GCA_019237355.1 Acetobacteraceae bacterium
CAGCCCGGGGACGCTCAAGTATTCGGTGATCTGGCGCGGGTACGCCTCGCATTGGGCGATACCGAAGAGGCGCTGCAACTCCTCTCTCGTGCTTTGGAGCTCGATAGCGGGGATCGGGTCCTATTGCTGCTGGAAATGGCAGAGACATTGCGCCAGCGGGGCGATCTGGCCGGTGCCGAAGCGGCTTTGCGCCAGGCGCTGTCGCTCGAGCCGGGCAATGCCCGGGTACAGTGCGCGCTGGCATCCGGTCTGGAAGAAAAAGGCGAGCTGGACGAGGCGGAAGCGATATTCACCTCGGTGCTCGCCGAGGCGCCGGATGACATCGGGGCGTGGAACGGGCTCGGCGCGATATACATGAGCCGCGGCGATCCGACTGGCGCTCTGCAATTCTTCAACCGCGTCCATTCGATTGAGCCCTGCAACACAGAGGCGCTGTACGGGGTCGGAGCCGCGCTGATGGCGCTTAACCGGCCCGAGGAGGCCGCCGACTGGCTTCGCCGCGCTACCGCCGCTGGATACGGCAGGCGCTCGGAGATGGCAGAGGGTTTGGCGCAACTAACCCTTGGTGATTTGCCGGCTGGTTTCCGCTGTTTCGAGGCGCGTCTCGACCTCGCGGACGTAACGCCACTCGGCGCGAGCCATCGCGGGCTACGGCGTTGGCGAGGCGAGGATCTGGCCGGGCGCACGATCCTGCTCGTGGGCGAGCAGGGTTTGGGCGACACGGTACAGTTCTGCCGCTACGCTCCGATCGTTGCCAAGCTGGGGGCTCGTGTCGTCGTGCAAGCCTCCGTGCCTGTAGTCACGCTTCTGGAGACCCTGGACCGGGTTGCCGAGGTCGTCCATGCCGGCGGAGCGCTTCCTGACGTGGACTATTACTGCCCGCTGATGAGCTTGCCGCTCGAGTTCGGAACGACGCTGGAGACGATCCCGAAGGATGTGCCCTATCTCGCGCCGACTGCGGACCGCATCGCGCATATGCGCGGCCGGGTCGGCAACGCGCCGAGGCCGCGCGTCGGCATCGCATGGTCGGGCAATCCGAAGTATGCGAACGACCGGAAACGCTCGGTCCCCGTGGCTTTGCTGGAGCCGCTGTGCGCGGCCGCGGGCTCGCTCCACGTTCTGCAGAAGGACGTGCCGGATGCCGACCGTGCGGTGCTGAACTCATGGGCGAACGTATACGACCACAGCGAAACGATCGTCGATTTGGCAGGCACGGCGGCGATGGCGTCTCTCATGGACGTCATCGTTTCGGTAGATACGTCTGTCGCGCATGTTGCTGGTGCAATTGCCCATCCGGTGTGGCTGATGCTGCCGTTCGCGCCGGACTGGCGCTGGTTGCTGAAGCGCGAGGACAGCCTCTGGTATCCGACCGCTCGGCTGTTTCGTCAGCGGGCGCTCGGCGATTGGGAGGACGTCGTGGAGCGCGTCGCTCTCGCGCTCAGATCGCTTCCGGCACGACCTCGGCGGTGATGCAGGACCGCTTCCCCCGCCCCGGAGAAGGCGGGTGGACGATCTCAAGGCGCGGATCTCAAGGCGGGGAGATGCGCTCGTCCGTGCGGAAGGGTTTCCCGGGTCAGCTCGGGCCCCGGCTTGATGCAGGTGCTACCGCGGAGCGAGGTTGCGCCCCGCTGAACCTGACGGTCCCGGCGCCTCGCCGCTACTCGTGATTACTGCCACGCTTGTTATACTATATCCGAATCGTCGATCTTTCGCGGCGCAATACGCGCGGGGCCGCGGGTAACCGAGCCTGCAGAGCTCGAGCGGTAATACCCGTTTGCTTTAATGCAGCACGGACGTGGGCTGCTGCTCAGTCAACGGCGTCGGAGAGCGGGATGATGTTGGGTTGGACAAAGACCCTGGGATCGACGCAGCAGGAAGGCGGACTGATACTCGGTCAAAAGCGTAAACCGGGGATGGCGCTGCGGATAAAGAACCTCGCGAAAACAGTGCTAGACCGTTATGGCTACGAGATCCGCCGCCCGTTGGCTTCCTATGATGCGGCGACGTTGAAAATAATCGAGCAGGTTCGTCCGTTTACATTGACGAGCCCGGAGAGCATCTTCGCGATCAAGAGCGCGGTCGAGTACGTCGTCAGAAACGATATCCCCGGCGATATTGTCGAATGCGGCGTTTGGAAAGGCGGCGGCATGATGGTGGCGGCGCTGACCTTACTGAACCTGGGGGCGATCCGTCGGTTGCATTTGTTCGATACGTTTGAAGGGATGACGGCACCAACCTTGGCAGACTGCGATCTTTGGGGCCACTCGCAGGAAAACTGTGTTGGAGCGATGCTTGCTCCTCTAGACGAGGTCAAGGCGAATCTCCGCAGTACAGGATACGACGAAAACCTGATTACTTATGTCAAGGGGCCTGTTGAAGAGACGCTTCCGGCCAATGCGCCGGCAGCTATCGCGGTCCTTCGCTTGGACACTGACTGGTACGAGTCAACACGTCACGAACTGCAGCACCTGTTTCCGCGACTGAGCGGCGGCGGTGTCCTTATCATCGACGATTATGGTCACTTCGAGGGCGCACGCAAAGCCACCGATGAATTTATCGCCGCGACCGGACTACCCTTATTGTTGAATCGGATCGACTACACAGCCCGCACCTGCGTCAAACCGCCTGCGGTCTAGTCAAAAGTAGCTCACGGGCTGGCTTCTTCAGCTGGTCGGGGTGGCCGCCCCGATCGTGGAGCCGCTGGCCGGGCGGATGTGCGACCAGTATGAGCCGGTGCGCGCGCTGTCGGCCCGCTTTCTCAAAACCAGCACATCCTGTCCGTTTGCAAACGGTTCGTCCGTGTATCGCAACAGTTCGAAAACATCGCTGAACGTGTCGCGCACTTCAGCCCGGCTCTGGAATACGTCCCATGACCCTAAGACTTTGCTGGAATATGAAGCACGTGTACTGTTTGCATCAAAAGTGACGGCTCCACCGCGCCCCAATTCATTACGATCATGCTCACTCAACTGATGAGCGTAGTTGCTGCCATGGACGGTGCACAGGAGATATCCGCCTGGTCTCACGATGCGCCTTAGCTCCAAAAGCCAAGGCTTCTGCCATTGTAATGGAATGTGGGTGAAAACGGATAGCGCATAGATCAGGTCAAACGATTCTTCCGCGAATGGCAGCGGCGGCTCCAACGCGTTCAACGCAAAGTTTATCCCTGGGAGATGGCGGCGATTCCAAGCGATCGGCTTCGGATTGGCATCTGTCCCGGTCAATTCGATGCCAGAAATAACGCGGAAGTGCCGCAGCACGCGGGCGCTCCCGCACCCGAACTCGAGAACGGCTTTGAGCTTGGACAGATCTAGTCCGTGGGCTTCCGCGGTGCTGAGGACGGCTCTTGCCTCGTTGTAGCCTGAGCCGAAATACCAGGTTGGCGTCGCACGCTTGTGAAGATCGTCCTTCTGCATCAGCGCTTCTGTCTCGATCAGTTCACGGGGCGCCATTGGGCCGCAATCCCGATTAGCAAACCGAGAGCCGAACTTACGCTTGACGTAGCTCAGATAGCTTTGTCGCTTTTGATGATATCCGACAAAGGCACGGAGTGGCGTGATCAGAATATCGACGAGCCGCATTTCAAATTGCTTCCCGGTCCAACAGCCCCGCTCGCGCAACCAGAGGTGGTATCAGCCGTGACCGCAGGTAGTAGCGCGCGCAACCATCAGATTAAGACCACCTCCAACATAGCGGATGCAGATAGCCGAGGTCTAGCACTTCCGCATGACTGTCCGCAGCCGTAGTTTGCGAAACTTGACCGAACCCAAAGGGGCTTAGCTTGATGGCGGTGGCGAGGTGCCGCGTGAGGGCGGGACGAGGCGCTTGCGATCCCTCGAGAAACGATGGATTGCATTGGACGTTTGCAGCTTTCTCCTCTACAGTTGTGACTTGTGCGAAACGAAGGCAAGGAGCATGCTTCCAATCATCACAGCCAAGGACCGAGTAGTTGCGGTTAATCCAGCCACAGAAGACCTCGGCCATCCGCGTAAACCGCGCATGACGTTTCAGATAAAGAATGTCGCCCAAAAGTTCCTCGGTCATTATGGCTACGAAATCCGCCGCCCGTTGGGCTCCTATGACGCGGCGACGATAAAAATAATCGAGCGGGTACGCCCGCTTACATGGTCCACCCCGGAGCAAATCTTCGCGCTCAAGAGCGCGGTCGAGTACGTCGTCAACAACGATATC
This sequence comes from Acetobacteraceae bacterium, assembly GCA_019237355.1. GTDB lineage: Bacteria > Pseudomonadota > Alphaproteobacteria > Acetobacterales > Acetobacteraceae > JAFAHH01. The sequence goes on from JAFAHH010001089.1 coordinate 4,192, forward strand.
CCGGGCGATTTTGTCGAATGCGGTGTCTGGAAGGGCGGCGGCGCGATGGTGGTGGCGCTGACCTTGCTCAACCTCGGAGCGAGGCGCCGGTTCCATTTGTTCGATACGTTCAAAGGGCTGCCGGCACCGAGCAGCTCGATAGATCGCGATCTTTACGGCGACACCCATGAACACTGGGCTGGAATCAACGTCACCTCTCTAGAGGAGACCAAGGCAAATCTCCGCAGCACAGGATACGACGAAGACCTGATCACTTATGTCAAGGGACCTGTCGAACAAACGGTTTCGGCCAATGCACCGGCAACTATAGCGCTCCTGCGACTGGACACCGAGTGGTACGAGTCAGTACGCCTCGGACTGCAGCATCTGTTTCCACGACTGAGCGGCGGCGGCGTTCTCATTGTCGCCGATTACGGCCACTATGAGGGCGCACGCAAAGCCACCGACGACTTTATGGCTGCGAGCGGAGTGCCTCTGTTGTTGAACCGGATCGATTACTCCGGGCGTATGTGCGTCAAACCGCTTGCGCTGCAGTCGCAATGCAACTCAACCTGACAATGACCCCACGGGCGTAGGGACGGAGGGCCGCGAGCGTGCAGGCGCGTTGCCAGGCCGGGGCCGGAGGAGCAGAACTCGTCCGGGTTCGGTCCCCGATGGTGGAGGGGCCGGGTGAGCGAGGCCGAGGCGGAATGAGCTTCCCAGTCGTGATTGCGCCGTCGATCCTGTCGTCGGATTTCGCCCGGCTCGGCGAGCAGGTGACTGAGGCCGACCGTGCGGGAGCCGATTGGATTCACCTCGATGTGATGGACGGACACTTCGTGCCGAACATCACCTTCGGCCCGCCGGTCATCCGGGCCGTGCGCCCGTTCAGCAACAAACTGTTCGACTGTCACCTGATGATCTCGCCGGTCGATCCGTACGTCGAAGCTTTCGCCGAGGCGGGAGCGGATCGCCTGATCGTCCACGCGGAGGCGACGCTGCATCTCGATCGCTCGCTGCAGGCGGTGCAGCACGCCGGCAAGAAGGCGGGGGTCGCGATCAATCCCGCGACTCCCGAGGATGCGGTTGCCTACATCCTCGACCGCATCGACCTGATCCTGGTGATGTCGGTCAATCCCGGTTTCGGCGGCCATCACTTCCTATCGGCAACCGTCGAGAAGGTGCGCCGCATCCGTGCGATGCTCGGCGATCGGCCGATCCGCATCGAGGTGGACGGCGGCATCACGCCCGAGACCGCGCCGCTGATGGCGGAGGCGGGGGCGAGTGCGTTCGTTGCCGGCTCCGCCGTGTTCGGCAAGCCCGACATCGCCGTCGCGATCGCGGCGATCCGCGCCGGGGCGGAGGCGGGGCAAGCGCGCGCCTCGGCCGGAGCGCCATAGGTCGGATTGCACGCGGGCGGCTTCCGGCGTTCACTCGCCTCGCGATTTAAAACCGAAGGGGGGAGGAACAGGTGACGAATCAGAACGGCAAGACTCGCCGCATCGTGCTTCGGGCCGGCCTCGGCATGGCCGCTTCGAGTGCCGCCGGCATGGCGCTGACGCGTTCGGCGCGCGCGCAGAAGATCGCGAAGGATGCGGTGATGTACCAGGACAGCCCGAAAGACGGGCATCAGTGCGACCAGT
>JAFAHH010001091.1 GCA_019237355.1 Acetobacteraceae bacterium
CCGCCTTCAGCGCGGGAAGCGACCGATACGGATCGCAAGCGCCGCACATGAAGATATCGATCGCAGCGAAATCGCGCTCCGGCCAGGTGTGGATGGAGATGTGGCTCTCCGCCAGCACCAGCACCCCCGAGACCCCGCCATCCGGCGAGAAATGGTGGAAATGCCCGTGCAGGATCGTGGCATTCGCCGCTTCGGCGCCGCGCCGCAAGGCCGCTTCGATCAGCGCGGGGTCGGTTAGATTTTTCGCCCCCCAGAGATCAACCAGCAAATGCGTGCCGGCAAATTTGACCCCATCCTTCTGAACGAAGTAGTCCTGGTCGACTTCCGTGATTGTTGTCTGGTTCTCGCTCGGAAACTCCGAGACCATCCCCAGCGGGCTGAGTGCGTTCATCGCGTACCCTCCTACCAGCAGACGGCCTGTTGGTCACAACACCACGTGCGCTTGCCGCTTGCGTGTGCCTCTGGGGCCAAAAGTCCGCGCGATATGGGGCAGGGGGACGCGTGATGCAAGCATGAATCGCGCTCTGCAGACATAAAGCCGCATAGCCGAACCCCAACCGGCCATAGTCAACGCGCTCCGGAAACCGAGCCGGCGACCTTGCGTGCCAGAGCCGCCTCCTGCCCCGCACGCGGCAAATCAGCCGTATCCTGAATCGGTGGCGCTGTAAGCAAGCGGAAGAGGTCGGCCTCTTTGCCGTCCCCCATGCGCGCGGCCTGCCGCTCGCGCAAAGCAGCCAGTTGGGCAGCGTCCCCGGCCTGAGCCGCGGCTGAAGCAAGGCGCAGAACCGTCGCACGTTGCCCGGCATCAAGCGGGCCTTCCTCCGGCACGGTTTTCGCCACCAGCTCCCGCAAAGCCGCCTCTGCTTCCGGCCAAGCCTTCGCGTTTTCTTGGATCTTCGCCCGCGCGTCAGCGGCCGCCGCAGACTCCAAACCTGCAAGCGCGGTTATTGCTCCGGAAACATCGCCCGCCTTCGCAATGGCATACGCCTCGGTGAGAGTACGATTTTCAGCTAGTGATGGATCGAGACCGCCCGCCTGGGATGCTGCCAGCGCGGCACGCGCCCCGGCAGCGTCGCCTTCCCGAAGCCGAAGCGCCCCAAGGCGAGCCCCCAAATTGGCGCGCACCGGTCCCTCCGGCGTGGCCCGCATTATTTTTTCGAGCAAGCCGCCCGCCCGCTTGGGAAGGTCGAGCGCCAAGAGCTTGTCAGCCAGCCGCCCGGCTATATCCGGTGTTTGTAAGCCCTGCGGTAACAGATCGGCGTTATTTTCGACCACCGAAATGAAATTGAGCGGCGCGACCCGGTCTGCGTTTTCAGGCTGCAACATTTTTGCCACGAGCTCGCGAACGCGGCCTTGTATGGTGGGTTGCTCCTCCGGGAACACCGAAGCTGTCTCGCGCAACAAGTCGAGCGCCTCCCGCCATGCGCCCGATTGGGCGCGCAGTTCGGCCGCCCGGAGGCGTAGATTGAGCTCCCGCGCATCGCCGCGCCAAGCAAACATGCTTTTTTCAAGAATCTGAGCCGTATCGGCCGGGCTGGCCCGGCCGGCGGACAAACGAAGCTCGGTCGCGCGCTCGATCGCCCGCGACCGGAGCAACCGGTCACCGCTGGAGGCAAGCGCGTCATACCCGGCAAGCGCAGCATCCGTGTCACCCTTTGCTTCCGCAAGCATACTGCGCGCTAGCGCTAGAGTTGACTCGCTGGGGAAGCGATCGAGCAGGACGCTCGCCGCCTTAAGCTTCTTCCCGGCAATCAGGGTTTCCGCCGCCAGCGGCAATAGCCGCGCCTGCAACGTCTCCGGATAGGCCAGCAACAAGGGAGTGCTCGCAGCAAAGGTATCGGCAGCTTCAGGCAGGCTTTCATTCCGCATCGCATCCCGTGCCGCACGCCAGAACGCGATTTCATCCGTACCATCGAGGCGTGGGTCACTGATCCCATCAGACTCTCCCACCCGGCCGGCGAGCAGGGCTGCGATCGCTGCCAATCCCGAATTGTCGGGATCCCCTGCCTCGCGCGGGTCCCCAGCCGCGGCAAGCTGAAGCAGGCTTTGAGCCTCTGCCCCGAGCCCAAGCGCGATCATGCTCTCGGCCGCGGCCCGCCGTTTGCGGCCCCTCGCTAAGGCGGGCGCCGTGGCACACTCGAGCATTCGCGCGTGGAGCCGCTCACGAAGCGCGTCGGTCGAGCTGGCCGGAAAGTCGAACCGGCGCGATAGCGCGGCCGCGCGCCCCACGGATTCTGCAGGCGAGACGCCGATACCAAGCCCTTCGGGGCCGCCGCTCAGGACAAATCCCGCCGGGCCCGCATGGAGCGAGAGCGAATCGGAAAGTGCCTCGATGGCAACGCCCTGGATGCTCGGGAGGACGTTAAAGCCGGGCGTTTGCCGCCCAGCCTGGACTCCCTGGCCTTCAGTGGATTGCGTGCCGACCAGAAGCATGGAGCCGCTGTCCGGCTCGGCTAGCACCACCGTTCGGCCGGGATGTTCCGCAGCGAAAAGCAGCCGGCCCTCGCCCATATCCATGGTAATCGGCCGTACGCCCGGCGGATTTGGGCTGGATGCCACAACCCAAGCTTCCGGTGTGCGATGAAGGGCGAAACCCGGCCCGGCCGCAGCCAAAGGGACCCGGATCAAGGTTGCTTCGGGAAGTAACGAGAGGGTGGCCTTGCCGAAAAATGGATCATCGCGCAGCCCAGCCAAATCGATCGGCCGCCGCACATCGAACACGAGTAAGAGCGAATCGCCGTAACGGAACGCAGCCGCGCCTACGCCCGACTCGAAAGGTATGGCAATCGCGGCCTCGGAAGCAGTCCCACTCGCCGGCAGCTTCCGGGCGGCTAGTGCGATTCCGCCAGGCGAGGCCGGAGTTTCTGGAGGCGCGTCACGATGAGCAGGGGCGGGCTCAGGCCGGGCCGCCTCCCTCGGCGGCGGCTCTTCCCGGGCGCGGGACGGGACCGGCTGCGCGGCTTCGGAAGCAGGCTCAGCTTTCGGTTCGGCGCTGGGCGGCTCGGACTCGGGGCTGCGGGGTGGGCTCTGATCGAGCACGTCCAATACGAGCAGATTGCCCATACGAGATGGGCGGAGCACGCTCCCAGGCTTGACGACTATGTCCGCCTCACCCTGACCGCCAGTGAAGTTGCTGATATTGTGAGGGAGCTTACCGGGGCTGCCGATTGCCGCTGCGGTGTCGAACTGAAGATGCACGCGGTTGCCGGCCCGGCTGGTGCGGACGGCAACCTTGTCTTCGAAGTTGAACACAAGCCGGCCGAAGCCCGGGTGCTCGCCTGCTTTTACGACAATTTCGGAGGCGGCCCAGGCAGCACTGACGGCGAACCAGAACCACATCAGTGCCAGTACCCCAGCCTTTCCGAAGCTGCGGTGCATGCGACCTAAACGGCGCCCGAGAAGTTCAACCGCCACGGGAGCCACCCGGTGTGTTGGCCTTTGTGCGCATCTGGGCCAATTCGGCCGTGAGTTGACGTGCCTTGTCGGGCTGCATCGATCCGACTATCAGCGCGGCCTTAGCTTCCTTCATGCGATCCATGATCTGCAGCAACACCGGCATATCGAGATCATTGAAAATGTTCGCTGCATCGCGGGGCTTCATTGATTCGTAGAGCTTCACGAGGCCACGCCAATTCGCCTCATCCCTGGCCGCCCGCGCGCTCTCGAGGCCTTCGAGACGTTTCTGTAAAGCCTGGAGCTCATCCACACGGCCTGCGAGCTTGTGCTCCGCAGCCGCGACGACCGCTTCCCGGGCGGCAATGGCACGCTCATGGGCATCGAGCTCCTCCCGGCGTTTTCGCAAATCGAGCAGGATGGCCCGATCGGCTTCACTCATCCCCGGCTCTGCGGGCGCTGGGGAAGGCGCGACCGGTGGTGGCGGCGCGGAGGTGGGCTGAACTGGCGTGTGCCGCGGCTCGTTCGCCGGGCTTGCATGAGCGATAGAAACGACCCCAGTGCCAGCCGCTTCTACCCGCGCCGGTTCCCCCGGGCCGAATGCGGCGGAACGCACAATCACCGTCGCTTTTACCGCGATCAACGCGCCAAGCGCGATCATGGTGAAAGGCAGCAAGCGTGGAGATGGGTTTTTTAGGTTCATCGCGCCATCCTGAGCGCTTTCGCGAGATCGCGTTCGGCCTGGCTGCACGTTTCTGATTGCAGCTCGTCGGCAAATCCATCGACCGCAGCCGCCCGCCTCGGCTCGGGAGCAAGGGGCCGCGCGGCACGGACGAGCACGTCCAACCGGTCTGCCAATCGGTTGCCGCGTTCGCTTAGGAAGGCGAGATCCTCTTTCAGGGAAGCGGCCGCCTCTACCTGCTTGGCAATCTGCTTACCAGCGCCGTCCGCCGCCGCACGCAACCTCTCGATGCCAGCTTCCGCCTGACGAGTGCTGGCGTTGAAGCCCGCAACCAGTTCCTCAAGCGCCGACCGGTCGCGTTTCAACACACCAAGCGCCCGTTCGAGCCGAAAAGCGTGGTAAAGTGTGGCGGCCAACAGCAGCATCAACACGCTCTCAAGCATCCATTCAGAACCCGTCATGGCTCTTCCCCAGTATCGGTCGTTACATTGTGGGATCGGTCACCGGCGAGAGCACGCTCTAGCCGCACCGCGATCTGATTGTTGCGGCGGCCCAGCTTGCCCTCGAACAGAGGAACGCCGCCACACCGGACTCGAACTAAGTCGTCCGGGGAGGCGTTGAGCACGATCTGGCTTCCTGGTTGGAACGCGATCACATCGGATAGGCGCATGAGCTGCTCGTCCAGGAGCACGTGTAGATCGATCTCGGTGTTCCGAAGCTCCTCGGCGAAATGTGTCTCCCAGATTGAGTCATGCCCGAACTTTTCACCCATGAACTGCTGCAACAGCAGCTCGCGCACAGGCTCGAGCGCAGCATAGGGAAAGAGCAGCTCAATCCGACCACCCCGCTCTTCCATATCGACGCGCAGCCGGACGAGCACTGCCGCATTCGAGGGTCGGCTAATGGTAGCCAATCGGGGATTCACCTCGAGGCGTTCAAAACGGAACGTGACGGGACAAAGCGGCGCGAAGCTTGCCGAGAGATCGGTTAAGACCGCTTTGATCAGCCCCTCTATCAACGTGCGTTCGATGCTGGTGTAGGGGCGGCCTTCTATGCGCGCCGCGGCAGCGCCTCGCCGCCCGCCCAGCAGCACGTCTATCGCCGAGCAGATCATCGCGTTGTCGATCGCCATCAGGCCTTGATTGTCCCACTGCTCGGCTCTGAAGACCGCGAGCATCGCCGGCATCGGGATGGAGTTTAGATAATCGCCCAAGCGTAGGCTCAGGATGTTATCGATCGCGACCTCAACATTGTCGCTGGTGAGGTTCCTCAAGCTCGTAGACATAATTCGCACGAGCCGGTCGAACACAACCTCCAGCATCGGCAGCCGTTCATAGGAGACTAGGCCGGAGCCGATGATCCGCTGAATCCCTGGACGATCCTGCTCCTCAGCGGCACTCCGGCTGAAGCCGAGCAAGCTGTCGATTTCGGTTTGTTCCAAGATGCGCGAAGGCTGCGTGGCCGCTTCGTTTTCTAGCTCGCCTGGCTCGGCCGGGGTGCCCTGGCTGGATGGATCGGCGCTCATTGGATCAGCATCTCTATGAAGAGAACATTTTGGATCCGGGCCGGAGCGGCTGCGATATCCGCGCGCGCAATGAGTTCTTCACGAAGCCGGTAAGTGCCGGCGCTTCCCCGAAGCTCCTCAGGCCGCATTTCGCGCAAGTAGGTTTGGAACAAATCAAGCAACCGCGGCATTGCGGCGCGCACCGCCGGCTCGTCTTCCGCTTTGCTGATCTCAAGTTTCGCCCGGAGCTTTACGTAGATGGGATGCCGGCCGCCCGCATTCAGGTTAGCGACCATCTCAGGCAACTCGACATACGCTGGAGCCTGTAGCTTTTCGGCTCTTTCCGCGGCGGGGGTTTTGCTATGAGATCCGCCGAGGAGGTTCGGCAGCACTCCGGTAAACCACAATGCTCCCACAATCACGGCCAGCAAGACGGGCGCGCCGGCGAGCATAAGCTTTCGCTTCCCGATGCCGGCGACTTGACCCTCCTGCTTGCCAGCTTTTTTTGCCGACATCCGCACCCCATTTGGCGCCCGTTGCTTACACTGCGAGGATGGCAGCCAGGCGTTAACAAACCCTTGCCAAGCGCCCTCGCCCGGCGCTTTCTGCCCGGCAGAAATGGCCGTGGACCCGGCAAAATCTGCCGGCTCGCGGTTTACCCCGGCAGGGGAATTCGGAGCGCGATTCGGGCTTTCTGACGATTCCGCCTGAACCTATCGCGCTCAAGGAGCGCTTTGGCACACCGGTTGCAGAGTTCGGCGTCATGAACAACGCAACCACGATCGCGCTCTCCCGCCTGATGGCGCAGGAGCGCGCCATGGATGTCACGGCCGGCAATATCGCCAACGCCAATACGCCCGGTTACAAGGCGGAACGGGTCCTATTCAGCGAGTGGCTTGCGCGGCAGCAGAATACGCAATCGCCGCCGGGCGATAGCACCATCGCTTACACCCAAGATCGCGCGACCTGGCGCGAGCAACGCGATGGTCCACTGTCGCATACGGGCAATCCGCTGGATATAGCGATCACCGGCACAGGATTTTTTACGGTCGATACCGCGCGTGGCCCGCGGCTCACTCGTGCCGGTCGGTTCGGGTTAATGCCGGATGGAAGCATCGCCAACAGCGCGGGTGAGAAGCTGCTCGATACCCAAGGCATACCGCTGCAGGTTTCGGTGACCGACACCAGCATTTCAATCGCGGGTGATGGCACGATCAGTAGCGAGAATGGCCGGATCGGCAAAATTGGCGTGGTCGCGCCGGCCGATCCGATGCGCTTGCAGGCCGAGGGCGGAACCCTTCTCAAGGCGGATACCCCAACCCAGCAGGTTGAGCAGCCACGCCTCGTCCAAGGCGCGGTCGAGGATTCCAATGTGCAGCCGATACTGGAAGTAACCCGGATGATCAACGATTCGCGGCAATTCGAGATTGTTAGCCAGTTCGTGCAAGCAGAGGCCGACCGCCAACAGGGCGCGATCGACAAGATCCTACAGCCGAGGAGCTAACCCATGCGTTCGCTCGACATTGCCGGAACCGGTATGCAGGCGCAGCAGACCAATGTGGAGGTGATATCGAACAATATCGCCAACATGACCACTACCGGCTTCAAGCGCCGCCGGGCAGAGTTTCAGGATCTCATCTACGAGAATTTGCGCCGGGTGGGTTCGAATAGCAGCGATGCCGGCACCATCGTGCCGGCCGGCGCGCAGGTGGGCCTTGGCGTGAAAACGGCGGCTATTTACCCCATCAGCGAACAAGGAAACCTGCAACAAACAAGCAACAGCCTAGACGTGGCGATCCGCGGCAACGGATTGTTCCAGGTCACGCTGCCCTCCGGCGACACGGCTTACACGCGGGACGGCACGTTCGGCCTCGCGCCCGACGGGACCATCGTGAATGCCGATGGCTATGTCGTGCAGCCGGGAATCACCATCCCGAGCAATGCTGCCGGCGTCACGATAAACGGCAATGGTGAGGTCCAGGTCTCGATTGCCGGCCAGACAGCCCCACAGACGGTCGGCACGTTGCAATTGGCGGTATTTCCCAATGAGGCTGGGCTCGAGGCGCGCGGCGATAACCTTTTGGTCCAAAGCGCCGCTTCCGGCAACCCGGTCACTGGTGCGCCCGGTGCAACTGGATTTGGCACCGTGATGCAAGGATTTGTTGAGACCAGCAATGTAAACGTGGTCAGCGAGATTACCAACCTGATCACAGCCCAGCGCGCCTATGAGATGAACAGCCGGGTTATCACCACCAGCGACCAGATGCTTTCAACCTTAACCAACCTGCGATAATCATATGCAAGAATTGGCACAAAAATTGCCGCAAAGGTTAACACAAAAATTGGCATCGGCAATTCCTGTGCTGATGCTTTGCGCGGGTGCGCAAGCCGCAAGTCTGCGCCCCATGACTACTCTCTCCTCTTCCGTCGTGCGGCTTTCCGATCTGTTCGAAGAGGCTGGGCCAGAAGCGGGGCGGGCACTCGGCCCAGGGCCCCTGCCCGGCCAGCGGATCGTGGTAGAAGCGCGCCAGCTCGCCGCGATTGCCCGCCAATTCCATGTCGATTGGCAGCCCGCCTCGCCTGCTGACCGGATCGTGCTCGAGCGGCCGGGTAAGCCGGTGGCCGAGCAGAGCGTGGTCGCAGTTGTTCGCGAGGCGCTGGTCGCCGCCGGAGCCCCGCAGGAATGCGATGTGGAGTTGCCCGGCTTCGTAGCCCCGCTCGTGCCCTACGACGCCGATCCGAGCAGCGTGGTTACGCAGCTCCAGTTCGATGCGCCGTCCGGCCGGTTTAGCGGGCTGCTTTCAGTAACAGCCGCGGATATGCCCACCGTCACGATGCGGATCGCTGGCCGCGCGGTCGAGACTATCGCGATTCCCGTGGCGACACATCGCCTTTTGCCGGGCGACGTTCTGGAGTACGGCGACCTGCGTATGGACCGGGTACGAGCAGCGCTCGTGCGCACCGACGTGGCCCGCAGCCCGGCGCAAGCCATGGGGTTGGCCGTCCGCCACCAGGTTGCCGCCGGCCAGCCCGTGCCGATTGCTGATCTTACCCGGCCGGCGGCGGTTCAGAAGAACGAGACCGTTGCCATGCTCCTGGACACCCCTGGGCTGTCGGTCTCGGCCCAAGGCCAAGCACTAACGGATGGAGCCGTAGGCGAACACATACGTGTACTCAATCCCGTATCCCGGGCCGTGGTGGAAGCCGAGATTGTCGGCCAAGGGCAGGTACGGGTCGCCCCCGCCTCGATCCCGGTCGCCGCAGCCGCGCGCCTCGGGCGGAGTGCTGATCGATGACCAAAGTCCGCGCTCTTCTGCTGATAGCCCCTGTTTTGCTTTCCGGCTGCGACACCTTGACCCGGTTGTCGGAAGTCGGTCGTCCGCCCGTCATGACGCCGCCCTCGGATCCAACCAGAAGTCCCTATTGGCAGCCGGTCAGTATGCCCATGCCTGCGGCGCAGCCGGTCACGGTAGAGGCGAATAGCCTTTGGCGGCCGGGCAGCCGCGCATTCTTTAAGGATCAGCGCGCGGCCCAGGTAGGCGACCTCATCACTGTGCTGGTCAACATCACGGATAATGCCGACGTGGAAAACCAATCCTCGCGGAACAGCAACGGAGCCGAGAACTGGGGCGTGCCGAATTTTTTCGGGTTGCAGTACCAGATTCCGAAGATGGTCGCCGGTGCTGCGGCTAGCGACTTACTGTCAATGAACAGCACCGGGTCCAACACCGGAGTGGGCAAGATCAAGCGGAACGAGACCGTTACGTTACGTCTCGCCGGGGTCGTGACACAGGTGCTGCCGAACGGCAACTTGGTGATCATGGCCCGGCAAGAAGTGCGGGTGAATAGTGAATTGCGTGAGCTCCAGGTAAGCGGGGTGATACGCCCGCAGGATATCGCGAGCGATAACACCGTGCATCACGACCGGCTCGCGGAAGCCCGCATCGCTTATGGCGGACGTGGCCAGTTAACTGATGTGCAAACCCCGCGATGGGGCCAGCAGGTTCTCGACCTTCTTCTACCATTCTAGGTTGCGAATACCCTTGTTGCCCAGCTCGCCTCAATTATCGCGATGAACACGCTCCATGCGTTCGTGTCGCTCCTGGGCCTCAAGGGATAGCGTGGCGATGGGCCGTGCCTCGAGACGGCGGACACCAATGGGTTCGCCTGTCTCCTCACAATAACCATAGGTGCCGTTCTCGAGCCGGAGCAGTGCCTGATCGATTTTCGAGATCAGCTTGCGGGCCCGGTCGCGCGTGCGCAATTCAAGGGCCCGGTCGGTTTCCACACTTGCGCGATCGGTTACGTCCGGCTCATTTATTCCGCCCTCTGACAAGCTCGCGAGGGTGCCATCAGCCTCACGCAGCAAATCGGCACGCCATCGGTATAATCTTTGACGGAAAAATTCAACCTGGACTGGATTCATGAACTCCTCGTTCTCCGAGGGCCTGTAGTCGGGGGGCAGAGTTATCATCGTTTGCGCCGCCTGCTGTTTATTGCCGTGGTTCTTGGACGTTGCCGGGCGGGCTTATAGCGGCGCCTCCCCGTCCCGCCAAGGGTGCAAACCCGGTTATGCCTTGAAAATTCTAGTTTTGGAGACGATCTGGCGAAAGTTGCAAAGCCCTGCACAACGGTTCGGAACTAATCCCGCTCGAGCGGCTTGTGCACCGCCGTGATAGCTAGCCCGGCGGTGAAGAGATCCTTTGATCCTGCATGGGACCAAATTAAGGATCGCAGCCGCGAATGGGGGCTCTGTTGACAGAATCTTTGCCATTCTCCTGCACATTGACCGGAAATGACCGACATCCCGTCAGCGTCTGGGGCCAGGGTTGATTAGCTTACGCCTCCTTGTTCCGGTATTGGTGTTGCTTGCGGGTCCGGCATCAGCGCAAGTCCGAATCAAGGATATTGCGGATGTAGAGGGGGTTCGCAGCAACCAGCTCGTCGGCTACGGCCTTGTCGTCGGGCTGAACGGCACCGGCGATAGGCTGGATTCCGCGGTCTTTACGCGCCAATCGCTCATCGGCATGCTGGAGCGATTGGGCGTGAACACGCGCGATCAGGAACAAAAGCTGTCGACCAAGAATGTCGCAGCCGTGATGGTAACGGCCGAATTGCCAGCATTCGCCCGCAGCGGTAGCCGGATTGATGTTGCTGTCTCCGCTCTCGGCGATGCAACCAACCTGACTGGCGGGACCTTGCTCGTCACCCCGCTGCTGGCCGCCGATGGCGAAGTCTACGGGGTCGCGCAGGGCGCCCTCGCCACCGGGGCCATAGCAGCACGCGGCGCGGCAACGTCGGTCACCCGCGGCGTACCAACCGCTGGGCGCATTCCGAATGGTGCAACTGTGGAGCGCGAAGTGGCATTTCGCCTGGATCGCAGCAACGCGATCCGGTTGGGATTGCGCAACCCGGATCTGACGACGGCACACAGGATCGCCGACGCTATCAATCGCAATCTGGGAGCGTCCATCGCGCGCGCAACCGATCCACGGACTGTTGCGCTCGTCCTATCCGGAAGAGACGTGATCGACACCCTAGCTCGCATTGAAGATGTTATGGTGGAGCCGGACTCGCCGGCGGTCGTTGTGATCGATGAAGCAAGCGGCACGATTGTAATGGGCGCAAACGTTCGGGTGAGCACAGTCGCGATCGCGCAGGGCAATCTGACGATACGTGTGACCGAAACGCCGCAGGTGAGCCAACCTGGACCACTCTCGAATGGCCAAACCACCACGGTGCCGCGTACAACGGTCCAAGTGGATGATCAGCATGATCGCAAGCTCGGCATACTCCAAGGCGGGGTGACGCTGCGTGATCTCGTCGCGAGCCTGAACGCGCTCGGCGTGGGCCCGCGCGACCTGATTAGTATCCTGCAATCCATCAAAGCCGCAGGTGCGTTGCAAGCAGATCTGGAGATACGATGACAACCGTGCTCTCCTCACCCGACGCCTCCCAAGCGACCAGTCTCTCCCCAGCGCAGATCGCGAAAACGTGGAAGGCGGCGCAGGATTTCGAAGCGATGGCGCTCGCGGAGTTGCTGCAACCTATTTTCAATACGGTAAGCACGTCGGGATCAGTGTTTGGCGGCGGTGAGGGCGAGGAGGCTTTCAAGCCGATG
>JAFAHH010000839.1 GCA_019237355.1 Acetobacteraceae bacterium
CTGATGGGATGCCGGCTGCTGCTCGGCGTTGGCGAGGCGGGGGCGTATCCTTCTATGGCCAAGGTGGCCGCCAATTGGTTCCCTAGCAGCGAGCGCGGTCTTGCCAGCAGCATTTTTGACAGCGGCTCGCGCATCGGCGCGGCCCTCTCGCTGCCATTGGTCACCTGGATCATCGCCAGCTTTAGCTGGGAGGTATCGTTCGTGGTTACCGGCCTGATCGGTATAATCTGGGCCGTATTCTGGCTTGTTATTTACCGCGATCCGGAGCGCCACCGATCTGTCACCCCCGAGCAATTAGCGCGTCTGCAGGCGGAGCGCGGGACCAAAGCCACCGGCCCCGCAGTTCCTTGGGCCTCGCTTTTCCGCTACCGGACCATCTGGGGCATGATGATCGGGTTCTTCTGCCTTAATTTCGTTATCTACTTCTTCATCACCTGGTTCCCGACGTATTTGGTGCAAGCGCGCGGCTTCTCCCTCGCACAGCTTGGCACGCTGGGCCTGCTACCAGGGCTCGCATCGATCCCCTGCGGCTGGATCGGGGGCTTCACCTCGGACGCACTTTACCGCCGTGGCTGGAGCCTCACGGCCGCGCGCAAAACGTGTCTGGTCGGGGGCATGCTCATGTCGTCGATCATCACCTTCTCGGTGTTCGCCCCGAATGCCTATATTGCCCTGGTTTGCTTCGCGATCGCCTATGGGAGCCTCGCTTTCACGGCCGCAAGCATATGGTCCTTGCCGGGTGATGTGGCTCCCACCCCAGGACACGTCGCCTCGATCGGCGGGATTCAGAACTTCGCCTCCAATCTCGCCGGCATCGTGACAACGACCTTCACCGGGGTAATGCTGACCATCACGAGCGGTTCATTCATCGTTCCGCTCGTGGTAGCGGGCGCATTTTGCGTCCTCGGCGCAGCGATCTATCTTTTCATGGTTGGCGAAATCGCTCCCCTCCCGCCGCTGGTCCCCCATGGGCCTATTGGGCGGCCAAGCGCCGCGGAATAGGGCGCCGGGAAATCAGCCGGTTAAGGGACGTGACCGCCTCGCGAAACTCGCTGGAGAGCTACGATGGGAAGACCCCCTGTAATTCGTCTGCATCCCGATGATGGGGTGGTGATCGCGCGCGCGACGCTCTTGCCCGGCACGCCTGTGGCCGAAGGCGTCACTGCGACGGACCGCATCCCCCCTGGCCACAAAGTCGCCGTGCGGCCGCATGCGCAGGGCGAAGCCGTGCATAAGTATGGCCAGATCATCGGCTTCGCCACCCAGCCCATCGCACCCGGCCAGCATGTCCATGTGCACAATATGGGTATGGGCGAGTTCGCCCGGGATTATGCGTTCGGGAAGGACGCCAAGCCGACGGAGATGATTGACCCGCCGGCCACCTTCGAGGGCATTCGCCGCCCGGACGGCCGGGTGGCGACCCGCAACTATATCGGCATCCTGACTTCGGTGAATTGCAGCGCCCATGTGGCCGAGCTGGTCTCGGGCGCCTTCCAGCGCCATCCATTCACCGGCTTCGATCCCCTCGCCGGCTACCCGAATGTCGACGGCGTGGTTGCGCTTACGCATAAAACCGGTTGCGGCATGTCAGGCGGCGACCCGCTGAACCTGCTGCGGCGGACAATCGCCGGGTATGCAAGGCATCCGAATTTTTCACACGTGATCGTGCTTGGGCTCGGCTGCGAGGTCAATCAGATTGGCCCCATGCTTGAAGAGCACAAGCTGACCGACCGTATCCGCAATATGTATATCCAAAGCATGGGCGGTACGCGTAAAACAGTCGAGGCCGGCATGGCCTTCGTCCGCGAGGTTTTGGCTGATTCCAACAAAGTGCAGCGTGAGACCGTGCCCGCGAGCGAGCTGATCGTGGCCTTGCAATGCGGCGGGTCGGACGGCTATTCCGGTATATCAGCCAATCCGGCGCTCGGTGCGGCAAGCGATCTCGTCGTCCGCAATGGCGGAACTGTGATTCTTTCTGAAACCACCGAGACCTATGGAGCCGAGCATCTGTTTACGCGCCGGGCGGTGAGCCGGGAAGTTGGCGAGAAGCTTGTCGCTTTAATGAAATGGTGGGAAGACTACACGCGAAAGGAAGGCGCGGAGATCAACGCCAATCCTTCGCCGGGCAATAAAGCCGGCGGCCTCACGACGATTCTCGAAAAATCGCTAGGTGCGATGGCAAAGGCGGGCAGCACCAACCTGGTCGATGTGGTGAAATATGCCGAGCCGGTCACGGCGAAGGGCTTCGTATTTATGGATACGCCGGGCTACGACCCCGTCTCCGCGACGGGTCAAATAGCCGGCGGCGCAAACCTGATCTGCTTCACCACTGGGCGCGGCAGCATGTTTGGCGGCAAGCCTTCGCCCTCCATCAAAATCGCCACCAATACTCCGATGTATAACCGGCTTCAGGAAGACATGGATGTGAATTGCGGAACCATTTTAGACGGAGACGAAACGGTACAGCAAGCCGGTCAGCGCATATTCGACCTGATCCTGCGCGTGGCGACCGGCGAGCGGACCAAAAGCGAAAAGTCTGATTTCGGCGGACCTGAATTCGCGCCGTGGCAGATCGGCGCCACAGTCTGAGCCGGGCTTGGGGAGGAGACGATGGCAGAACCGATGAACCAGGCCGCTTCTAGTCAGGGCCAAAGGGGTCAGGCGCGCGCCTTAGCCGAGCAGGCGCTGCATGCGCAAGCACAGGGCCGATGGGATGAGGCCGACCGGTTGTTCGCGCAAGCGCAGCAGATCGATCCAGACGCTGTGGCGGAGGTGCTTAACGAGCACGATGCGGCCCTGGGCCCGCCGGATGCGCGGGATGAGCCGATGGCCGACTTGGATGCCGAGCGCATCCGGCGCCATGAGGCAGATGCGAACCCCTCTGACTATCCTGGAAGCACCGGCCCAACCGGCCCGGGCGATCAGCGATAGGTTCAGATCAA
>JAFAHH010000105.1 GCA_019237355.1 Acetobacteraceae bacterium
GAGCTACGCATGAAGCGGGCTTTGAACTGCTGGCCGTGGGTACGGTCGTTGACCCACTCACCCGACGCGGTGATCCATTCCCCGGCGGACATCGTCGCGGCGTGCCCCACGACGGTCACCGGTTCGCGGTGTCCTCGCGCCTTTACCCGAAGAACGCAGAAGCCGTTCTCGGCATTGTGGAAAGTGACCCGCTCAACGAGTCCAGCCAGGACCTCCTGGCCCGTTCGTACCAGCTTAGACTTCAGTGGATCGGTCACGAGGTGCCGAGGCCGGGGGCCGTCAACAGTTCTCTGATCGGCGCAAACCGGCGCCTCCGGTCACCGAGAGTAGTCGGGTCCTCGAGAAAGCCGCCATCATCGCTTTCGGTTGTAATCGGTATGCCTTTCAGCGTCGTCCCGCTCCACCCGTTCAATGTGCGCCTGGATCTCCTATGATGCGAAGATGCGCGTCGCCCCGACCGGACCGCGGATGTTCACGTGTGAGCGCGCACCCGCCTCTGCTCAGACCGGCCTGAGCGGGCTATAGGGCCACCCATGGCACGCAAGGCTAACTCGCCATCAGTGACGTTCACGGCGCTTGACGCGACTATATTCGGCAGGAACTCGACGTGTCGTTCGGGACGTATCCCTCCGTGACTAAGGGGTTCCATCTTCGCACCTGGAAAAGCGGCCCACTGGCCGGTCACGCGCGCCTACCGAAGGCAGTCGAGACCTTGGTGGCCCGCGGGCTCATGGAAATAAGGCCGGACAGACTTGGACCGAGGGCGTTCTTTACCCAAGAGGGTATGAAAGAGCTTCGGAGGTTCGCCTCCGAGCCGAGATTCGTCGACCCTGCACGATTTCATCACCTACTGGTGGAATTGGGGTTGGAGCAAAAACCGGGTGCCGGATCGTCTGACGGCTGAGTTTACCGCGCCATTGGCTTGCGCCTCGCATTCCCTGCTGAGAGTCAGCTTGCAGGGTGTGGACTCTGCCGACCGGCTAGGTGTGGACTCTGCCGACCGGTTCCGGCGGGCACCGCTCCGGACCGCATCAGCGGTTCCGCCGTGATGGCGGCTTCGGCTACGAACAAGGTGTCAGGAAGCCAGAGCTCCTGATGCGCTTTTGTTTACGGGAAAACCGTGAGTGTGGACTCTGCCGACCAAACGGCAGGGATGACCGGGCCAGGTGTGGACTTTGGCGACTCGCATTGATCAGCTTATCTGGGGCCGTCTAGTGGCCTTTAGCCGACTACCGCCGTTAATTTGCGGACCGGAGGGTTGGATGGCCTGAGGACGATGCCATCGGGCGCGAGATCCACTCTCGCGTCCGGGTAAACCGCCAGAGCCAGTGAAAGACTTTCAGTGAAGGCGGCCCGGAAGTGCTTTCGCTGTTTTATTCCCATGCCGAATTGTCCTGCGAGGGCCGCCCACGTCAGATGTTTCGGCCCTCTCAAGGCATGGAGGCGATACGCTAACCAGCAATAGACATCCAAAGCCATACTCGAATTTCGGATGTGGCGGATGGCGGCTTCATCGAGAGGAACAGCGTGATGCGTGAGCTGTTGGAAAAAGACCTCGCTCAGGCGAGCCTTTTCCACGAACAGGCTTCCTTGCCCATCTTCTAGGCTGTCCGATTCAACAAACATCGCGCAGTCGACGATATTCTGGTTTACGAGGAGGCCAACACCATTTCTAGTCGAATGGAATGTGAGTCGACACCGACTTAATCGGTCTGCTTGATCCTTGACGATTTTTGCTGTTTTTCCGCCGATAGAACTGGAGAGCCGCTTCAAAAACGCGCGCAAACTGCCGCCAAGTTCAACCTCGCGGCTTCCAGTCCTCAGAGCTTCGCTTTGAAGATAGATCAGAATGAGGCGAGCGATCGCGCCGTACGGTACACCAACGGGAGTGGGCGCACCTGTCGTCCCTACCCGGAAGCCGGGTTCGACAAGCAGTGTCAGAGCATCGGTCTGAACCTTCCAAACCAAGCTTTCAGTAACAGGTTTCCTATGTGGCAGTCCGGTCTGACACCAACCGGAGTAGACAAAACCTGTGCTGATATCTTCGTCGCTTAGCCATCGGGATGCTGCTTCAACAACCCGGGGGCCTCGTCGGCCGGGGGCATAGGCCCGCGCGACCGTCGCTCCTTCTTTCAAGAGCAGATCGTGAACATCGCCCATGACTTCACACTCCCATTGGATGCGCAACGTACGCTCCGGAATTCGAGTCTGTCGCCGTGGACTTTGCCGACAAAGCTATTTGGAAGAATATTTGTTTTGGATAATTGATCTGTCCCTGTAAAGTCCACGCGAATGGTTTGGCCTAAGCACCTGATTAAGCAGGGTGAGTGGGCCGGCCAGGCGCCGGCAAAGTCCACGCGTATGTCCTGCAGAGTCCACGTGGTTATTTTGTGTGATGTGGATGCTCCGGCGAGCTCTCCGATGCGTGGCATTTGCCGACTCGGCTAGCCAGCTTCGGTCGAGTCGGCAGAGTCCACGGGAGAAGCCTGCCCGGGAGATGGGTCAGCGGTGGTCGGTAAAGTCCACACCTCAAACATTCTGCAGTGACGTTCAATCGCGACAGCGGGGCCCTGCCGTGCCCGTCTGCTGCTCGTGCCGAGACCTGCCTCGCTCCCCACGGCTGCCTCATCCACTCGGCAGCCCATCCGGTTCAGGAGTGGCGGCAATCTTCTCGTCGGGCCAGCGGCTCGCCATGCTTTGGATCAGGGCCAAGGCGTTGTCGAGAAGTGATGTACTCGTGCTCACCGGAGTGCGGGTTGCGCAGTCGAAGCTCGGGATGGCGACCTCCCTTGCATTCGATCTCGCGGTCCGCTTCATCGAGCTCGACCTTGATGTCGTTCACGAGGGCTCACACCCTCTCACTGACCGGATCCGACATCTTCCACCAGATCTGCATGTGAGTGCCGATCGAGCTGCTGGCAGCGATCCCCCGATCTGGCGTGAGCTGGAGGTGCCGACCTCGATCAGGCTCAAGGTGCTGCACGATGATCCAGGCGGCGATGGGCTGGTTCGACCTGCAGCTATGGGAGTTCAGGATCAACCGACACCGCTACGGTCTGCCGATGGACGCGGACTGGGGTACCGAGCCGCGTCGCGAGGCGGCGAAGATCTCGCTGCGCGACGTGCTCAGCCAAGCAAAACCATCATAGACAACATTTACGACTTCGGCGACAACGGAGAACACCGTCTGACGATCTCCCGCGTCCGGCCCGGCGAGGTGGATCTGCGCTAACCGCGCTGAACGGAAGGCGCCCCCTTGAGGATTGCGGCGGTATCACCCGGACAATCCGGACCACGACGAGATGCTGGAATGGCTCGACGACTACGATCCTTAGACCAGCGACGAAGTCGCTATTGGGATGGCCCTCGATCGCAGCGCCGTCAAGCGCAGCGCTGCCCGCAGCCCTCGCCAAGACGAGCTGAACCTCAACGCTGAAAGCAGCAAGGTGCGGTCCCCGCCCGATGGTTACGTTGAAAAGCGATCTGGGCCGGCTATTTCCGGTCGCCGCACTGGCTCTTGAACTCCTCGATCAGTGATGGCAATTTACCCCAGATAAAGTCAGCCAGCTCGCCGCTTTCTCTAGAGGCAAACGCTATCGTCGTTGACCGACTGCCGCGTTTGCACACAGCCAGAACACGGCCCGCAGCGTCTCGGATATCGTCTGTTTCAGCTCCCCTATCCCGCTGGTGCCCGAGAAGCAACGTAAGCCGGGCGTAAAACCCAACCTTAGGATCGCCACTAATGAGACGTTCCGCGATCTCCAGCATTGCTGCCCTTCTCGACGGCTCGCGCGTTGCCTTCAAAAGATCATTGGCGTCACGGAAGGTACATTTGCGCCAATCCCCTAGCGCTTCAAGGACGCGGTCTGGAATATCTGCGTAGGAGGCCAGATTGCTGACATGCGATCTGGATACGTTCAATGCGTCGGCCAGCGCTTGTTTGGTTGGAAAGACGCCCCGTTCGACATATCTCGCGAGCGCTCGCGCCTGCTCCATGATAGACACACTTTCACGGTGGGCGTTCTCGCTATAGATTGCCCCCGCCATTTGAGCCTCGGATAGGTTCCGCACAACCGCGAGAAGGCGTGTCCCGAGAGTCTTGCAGGCGAACAATCGGCGATGTCCAAAGCAGACCTCAAACTGCCCCTCGGCGGTCGGATGCGGTCGCACTAGCGCGGGCGATTGCTGGCCGTTGCGCCGCATGTCCTCAACCAGCGCAGCGAAGCTCTTATCCTCAAGAAAGCGGAGGTCGCGATCCCAATAAGGTGAGGGGCTGGTAAGCGAGGTATCGATCTCCTCGATGATAAGGCCGTCGGCCTTGCGCCGTTCGATTGTGGCTTCGAGTTCTCTGAGCTGTGCAATCGCATTGTGATGCTGCGTCTCGATGGCCTTGGCGATGGGAACAGCCGGGAATCGAGGCTTAATGTTCTCCTTGGGGGTTTCCCTCTCGTCGGGAAGCGTCGGTAAACCCGCAGTGATGGCACTTAGGTCGAAAGGCTTTTTCACGATGCCACCCTCAAGCGGCGCTTGCGTTTGCTAGGAGGCGGTCAGATTCTTGTCGCTCCCACGTCTTGAGCATGAGGCCTTCAATCTCGGCATTAACCGCATTCAGGTACGCGAGACCACGCATGTAGCTTTGCCGCGCCCCGACCTGATCGTCGATCTCATAGTAGGTGCGCTTACGCAGCCCCGCACCGTCTAGCGCTGTTGTGACAGCCATCGGGTTCTGGAGGAGCATATCACCGAAATTGGCGGCCATGAGGTGAACGATTTGCTTTTGATTCTGGTCGGTGACGTTGTGCTTAGCAACGAGGATTCTGAAGAAGTCGACTTCCTTGCTGTCAGGGTCGATCTCCTCGACCTGGTCGAGGACCTGCGAGCACATCCTGAAAAACTGGCCTGTGCTTACGAAGTCGATCATCGAGGGGGGAACCGGCACGATGACGCCAGTTGCGGCGAAAATGGCGTTGATCGACATGAACCCAAGTGAGGGGGGGCAGTCGAGGATGACAACATCGTAGTCCATCGTCGACTTTTGGATTGCCTCGCGGAGAACAAGCCAAAAGGCAAAATTTCGTTCGCGCTGCGCTCTGACCGGCAGTTCGAATTCCGCTTGGCTTAAACTGAGGTTGGCGGGCACAAGGTCGAGTCTGGGCCAGTACGTTCGCCTGATGCAGCCCGCCAGCGAGTCAGCCTCACCGCGAAAAACCGGGTACAGCGTCTCCTCTGGTTGAACGTCAGTATCCGCCTGTAGGCCAAACAAGCTCGTTAATGATGCTTGGCTATCGAGATCGACAACAAGAGCACGGTATCCCCGGAGCGCCAGATATTGCGAGAGATGGATCGCGGTTGTTGTCTTCGCAGCACCGCCTTTGAAGTTGGCGACAGCGATCACCTGGAGCTTCTCTGTTCCGGCCCGCTGACGGCGGTATCGCTCATCTCGCGTCTTCTCGTAGAGACCGTCCAGGATCCAATGCAGTTCCTTGAGTGTGAAGGTGCGCCGATAGTTGTTGCCAATGACTGTTCCGCAGCCGAATTCAGCACCTTCTTTCGTGATTTGGCGCAGGTAACTCTCCGATACCCCAAGAAGCTGTGCGGCTTCGACCGTTGGAAATTGTCGAAGGCGTTTGCGATCCTCTGGAGCATTGTCCAAGGCGACAATTTTCTGCTGCGTTATCTGGCAGACATCCGCCGCGTGGCTGAGGCGTTCTCTGAGCCGCGAAAGCTTCACTTTGCCTACTCCAAGGAGGGCCATTCCGATTAGTCGAGGGCACTGCTGTCAAACGGCGATGGCGGCCCAGATCATCGATGTCTGGGCAGTATCCGGTGAAATGCCGATGGTCAAGGACTTAGTGTTCGTTCCTTACTTTATGACTCATCTTTGGCCGACGGGTGCCGCTTACGCAACGAACCCTCTCAGGACAGCTTCGGATGCCGGTGTTTGCAGCGGCCCGAGGGGCTCTTCCCCTGTCCAGGCGTTTGCAGCAAACGGTCGGATCACACTTCCCCTCCCCTTGTCGAGGCGGCTCGCGGCAAAAGCTGGATCCGCTGCCCTCGGTCACGTTTATCGGCGAGGTGTAGATTCGGGCAGTCAAGCGGGCCGCCGACCCGATTGTATTCCGTGGAAATCGCTGGCGGCCCGCCGACGCGATGGAGCCTACTGCGGTCCAGGTCGCCGCCGTCAAATTCTTCGCTTCCGGCGAACCGCTTTGCTGCTTCGGATTTTAGAGCGGCGTTCCGGCCGAGCGTCAGCTTGAGCATACGTGCGCTCGCTTGCAACAGTCCTATGTCGCACATGGACTCTGCTTCGGGTCGGCATCGCTGGCCGAGGTGGGAAAGCTGGCTATCGCCCGCTGCACGTAGCCGTGCTGCAAAATGCACTCGTCATCCCTCTTTCAGCAGAACAGCGCCGATCGCCGGGCGATTCCGGGTTTCATCCGGAAGTATCCCGATCACGTCGGCACGGTGCTTCCACCAGCTCCGAGGACGCAAGCGGCTCCCCTTCCCTGCTGTTGCCGTGACTCGGGAGGGAAGGCCGCTAGCTCGCAGCTCCGCTGAGCAGGACCGTCCTGACGAAGTCTTATTCCGGAAGCGGACGGATCTAGGCGCGCGTGGCGATTAACGCACTTGCTGAATCGCGCGGAGTAGTGCTGAGCCCAATGTGTAAGGGGGGGTTAGTCTGCCTGCTGTGCGGGTACGTTTAGGAGATCGTAGCCAAATGCCGACGAAGGCTGGATAACGACTGGATCGATTCGCGGGATGGCTGAGCCCCCAAGAGTTCCCGTTGCCGTTCGTCGGCAGGTAAGCTCCGTAAAAGCGTTTGCAGCAACGGGCGCTAATCGTGATAGGCACGCTCCGCAGGCGTTTGCAGCAAACGATGGCCGATCGTGGGCGGCCGGGCCAGCGTCGGCTGATCGTGGGCGGGCCAGCGTCGCATACGCGTTTGCAGCAAACGGGCGCAATCGCAATAAGCGCGCTCCGCAGCGTTTGCGACAACGGTGGCTGCCTGGGGGCATGCGTCGCAAACGCGTTCTAGCAAACGCTGGCTGAAGGACCGTTCGGGCCGGCGCTGGGTCCGAGCGAAGATCGTCCCTCCCAAGGCCCCTGGTGGAGCTACCTGCGATCCACGCTCAGGCTAAATCATCGATGACCTGGGGCGGCCTGCATGGGGCGTGCCACTGGCCAGAGACTATGATGGGCACTGTGCTGAGTGCCCAGGGCATTGCCGGCGCCCCGCAGGGTGGGGCTCGACTTCACGGCGGACATGGGATGTCGCCAGACTGGTTCGGCGCGGTCTTCGGTCGATGCGGCGCAGCTCGTCCTGGACAGCGGGCGCCTGGGCCTCGCCGCGCTGGACCGGAATTCTACTGCCGCGCAAGACGCTGGCAAACCTACGGAAGCTTGGCACTCTCAAGCTGGAGCAATCCGGCCGGCTTGTGCGGGTCGCTCGCGTGCTCGCCGCAGCCAAAGAGACATTCGGGAGCCGCGGTCGCAGCGCATGCATTCGGCGACGGGCGTTCGCATTTGACGGCCGACTATGTTGCCTTGGTGAGCACGGGTCGGTCTCGGGATCCGATTTTCGCCCTGCTTCGCCGCGGGGGAGCGTGCGCAGCCGATCAGGCGCACGCCTGATCCGTGGCGGGGCAGCTTCTCGGCACTGCGTCAGTCAGGTATGCTGTCAACCGCAGCAATGACAGCAGAGGGGCAATTATGGCCACGCTAACGGTTCGGGACCTCGACCCAGACTTAGTACGCCGGTTGCGTGTCCGCGCTGCCGAACACGGACGTTCCGCCGAGGCCGAGCATCGCGCCATCCTGCGCGCGGCGCTTGTCGGCGAGGGGGCAGCCCTCGGTCGCAAGGAGGCCGCCGAGCGCCTCGCCGCGTTCCGCGCCCGCACGGCGGGTCGCGACGCGGTGAAAGCGGTGAACCTCCTCGACGAGTCGCGCGCGCAACGGTTATGCGAACTGCTCGGCCGTGATGACGTGACCTGAGCATGGCGCTGGTGATCGACGCTTCCGTCGGCCTGAAGTGGGTTCTCGCCGAACCCGACAGCGCGGTCGCGCAAGCCCTCGCGGCCAGCGACGAGGAGCTGGTGGCCCCCGACTTCTGGCTGAACGAAGCCTGCAACGTGCTGTGGCTTCAGGTGCGGCGGAACGTGCTCACGCCGGCGGAGGCGCAAGAAGGGCTGATGCTGCTGCGCGCCCAGGTGCAACCGACGCCGACGGCAGGCTTGGGTTTGCAGGACGCGGCGCTTGAGATCGCACTGGCCGCCGGTCATTCGCCCTATGACACCCTGTATGTCGCGTTTGCGATCGCCATGGGCGCGGAGAAACTGGTGGTGGCGGATCGGAAGTTCGCGATGGCCATGCGCGGCCATTCCGATCCGGCAGTTTCTGGCCTGCTCATGTTGCTCGACGAATGGGGCGCCGGTATCTGACCAGCTTGGCTGCAGATGCCACGGCCAGAACCGGAGGTGGTTGGTGCCCCGCGATCGTTGCAGCTCTTCTGCCGGCCCGAGAGGAGGCAGGGGGCTTGCGCCGGCACTCTCATGCCTTCCGAGCCGGGAGCCGAGACTTTTTCCTCGCCGCTTCAGTAAGCCCTGTAGCTGTTCCGCGGCTTGGTTCAGCGGAGCCTGGGTGCAGCAGGAGTAGGGGAGGGGATTGCTCGTTGCCCGAGGCGCTTCACAAAGCGAGATGCAGCGGGACCACATGGCATCGAGGTCGCTCGGGCGGAGCATGCCGAGCCGGCGGGGCAGCCGCCGCTTGCTGGCTGTGGCGATCTGGTCGGCGATCGCCTCGCGCGGCTCGCCGTGGACCGTAATGGCCGCCTCGGACGGGCAGAGTCGCCGGATCTGGCTCGAGACCGGCACGACCTGGACGCGACTGAGCAGGGCGTTCGAAGGATCGGGTCAGGCGTACGACTCGCTCGGGGTTCCTCCTCGGGACGGCGCTGCGCCTCCTCGAGCGTCATCACCGTCTCCTCGAGAGCGACCATTATCGCCTCGGGCGAGTGGTCCTGCAGCAGGGCGGCTGCTAGCTTAGCTAGGCCTGCTCAGGCGGGCACGGCGGCCCGTCCGCGGCACCATTTGTTGACCTGCCGGGGCGGGATGCCCGGTGAGCTCTGCGAAGGCCGCCTGGCTGACCCGGCCCGGCAGGTGGCTGACGGAGCGGGCGAGGCGATCCAGCCGGAGCACGACCAGGGTCTCGCCGCGGCGGATGTCGCGCAGACACCAGCCAGCACCGGACGGTTGGGATCGGCGCCGGAGGCATGCTCCTTGAAGACACTGGTGCACCCTGCCGCGCGTAGCTCGTCGAGCTGCGGACTCAGTGCCCTGCTCCTCGGTGGAGACCCGGCGTAGCCGATCAGGCCGCCCACAGCTCCG
>JAFAHH010000372.1 GCA_019237355.1 Acetobacteraceae bacterium
TCGCTTGACTTCCGGCATGATGAATGGGGCGTAGATGTTACAATTGGCTGCTCGCAAAAAGGCTTGATGCTGCCGCCAGGCCTCGGCTTCAACGCGGTCTCCGAAAAGGCGCTCGCAGCTTCCCGGTCCAACAAGAGCCGCCGCTCCTTCTTTGACTGGTTCGAAATCATCAAAGCCAATGAAACCGGCTATTGGCCCTACACCCCGGCAACCAACCTGCTCTATGGCCTCAAGGAGGCGATCGCCATGCTGCTGGAGGAGGGCCTGCCCAACGTGTTTGCCCGGCACGCCCGCCACGGCGAAGCAACGCGGGCGGCGGTTCGGGCCTGGGGGCTCGAGGTCCTCTGCCTCGATCCGCGCGAATATTCCGGCGTGCTCACCGCCGTGATCATGCCGCCCGGCCACAGCGCCGATTGGTTCCGCCGGGTGGTGCTCGATACATTCGACATGTCGCTCGGTACGGGCCTGACCAAACTGGCTGACAAAGTGTTCCGCATCGGCCATCTCGGCCATTTCAACGACCTGACCTTGATGGGCGCGCTGGCTGGCGTGGAGATGGGGCTCAGCCTGGCGGGCGTGCCGCACCGTGAGGGCGGGGTAGCGGCCGCGATGCAGATGCTGAAATCCGGCGTCCCGGCTGGACTTGCCGAGGCGAGCCGCGCCGCGGAATAGCCATGCCGAGCGATGAGCCTGCCGGAAGGCTGAGCCAAACCTGGGAGAGGATACGGCGGCCGACCGCACCCGGCCGCGTGCTCTTCCTGCTCTGCCTCATGTATATGATCACCTATGTCGACCGGGTGAATGTCGGGTCGGCGGCGCCGCTGATCAAAACCGAGCTTGGGTTGACCAATACCGAGCTGGGCCTGATCTTCTCAGGCTTCGCCTACCCGTATGCCCTGCTGCAGGTATCGGGAGGCCTGGTCGCGGACCGCTTCGGCCCAAGATTGACCTTGTTTGCTTGCGGCCTGGTATGGGCGATTGCGACGATCCTGACCGGGCTGGCGGGTGGCTTGGCGGCGCTATTCTTGGCGCGCATTCTGGTGGGGCTCGGCGAAGGCGCCACGTTTCCAGCCGCAACCCGGGCCATGGCATCTTGGACCACACGAGAGAAGCGCGCCTTCGCCCAGGGTATTACGCATTCCTGCGCGCGGCTCGGCAACGCGGTCACACCCCCAATCGTGGCCTGGCTTACTTTGCTGCTGACCTGGCGCGGCTCATTCGTGGTGCTGGGCTGCGTGAGCGCCATCTGGGTCGTCGTTTGGTTCTGGTATTTCCGCGATAACCCGGCGGATCACCGCCGCATCACGGAAGCCGATCTGGCCGCCTTGCCGCCTCACGTTGACCGAAAAACCAGTGCCGCCCGGCAAATTCCGTGGAAGGCGCTGGTCGCGCGGATGATGCCGGTCACGATCGTGTATTTCTGCTACGGCTGGACCTTTTGGCTCTACCTCAACTGGCTGCCCTCGTTTTTCCTGCATAGCTATCAGCTGAAACTGACGAGCTCGGCGCTGTTCTCATCCAGCGTGTTTTTCGCCGGGGTGGTGGGCGACACTTTGGGGGGCATAATCAGCGACCGTGTCCTGCATCGCACAGGCGATTTGCGCAAAGCCCGTACCTGGGTCGTGATGGGCGGGTTTTTAGGTTCGCTGATCTTTCTGTTGCCCGTGCTCTTTATCCATAACCTTACCGTTATCGCGCTGTGCCTGAGTGCGGCACTGTTCTTCGCAGAGCTGGTGATCGGACCGATTTGGTCCATCCCCATGGATATCGCGCCGCAGTTCTCAGGCACGGCGTCGGGTATCATGAATACTGGGTCGGCCGTCGCGGCAATCCTTTCGCCCCTGGTCTTCGGCGTCATCATCGATCTGACGGGGAATTGGAACCTGCCCTTCATCGGTTCGATTTTCCTGCTCGCGCTCGGCCTTGGCCTGACGTTTACGATGCGTCCGGAGAAGCCGTTCCATGCTACAGGCGTTCCGGTACTCAGCGGCGCCGCCACTGGGTCATGAGGTGGATTTCCTTCAGCATGCGACGCGCGACGAAATCATAGCGCTCCAACGCGAGCGCCTGGCTTGGTCGCTGAGCTACGCCTATCAGAACGTGGCCCATTATCGCGCCGCTTTCGATGCTCTAGGCGTGCATCCTTCCGATTTCCACGATCTGCCGGATCTGGCAAAATTTCCATTCACCACGAAACAGGATCTGCGCGATAATTACCCGTTCGGGTTCTTTGCAGTGCCGCAGGACCAAATCGCCCGGATTCATGCCTCCTCGGGCACCACCGGCAAGCCCACCGTCGTGGGCTACACCAGATCCGACCTGGATATATGGGCCGATGTGATGGCGCGCTCCATCCACGCCGCGGGCGGTAGGCCGGGGATGAGAGTGCACGTGGCCTATGGGTACGGCCTATTTACCGGTGGTCTTGGCGCGCATTACGGGGCGGAGCGGCTTGGCTGCTCGGTGATCCCCGTCTCCGGCGGCATGACCGAGCGTCAGGTTCAGCTCATTACTGATTTCAGGCCCGAGATCATCATGGTCACGCCCAGCTATATGCTCGCCATTCTGGATGAATTTGTCCGGCAGGGACTCGATCCGCGCGGCGCCTCCTTGCAAATCGGCATTTTCGGCGCCGAGCCTTGGACCGAAGCGATGCGGGCTGAGATCGAGCAAGCGTTCAATATCCAGGCTCTCGATGTTTACGGCCTCTCGGAGGTGATCGGGCCAGGCGTCGCACAAGAATGTATCGAAACTAAGGACGGGCTGCATATCTGGGAAGACCATTTCTTCCCAGAGGTGATCGACCCCATCACAGGAGCGACGCTACCGGACGGCTCCAAGGGTGAGCTGGTGTTTACCTCGCTTACAAAGCGCGGCATGCCGGTGATTCGGTACCGCACCCGTGACCTTACTCGCCTATTGCCGGGCACGGCCCGCCCAGGCTTCCGCCGCATGGGGAGAATCACCGGGCGAACCGACGACATGATCATTTTGCGCGGGATCAACATATTCCCGACCCAGATCGAGGAATTGTTGCTTGCCTCCGGCTGGTCGGCTGGGCATTTTCAGATCGAATTGACGCGTGAAGGCCGAATGGACCAAATGACCATCCATGCTGAAGCTCGGCCTGGGGCATGGGATGGCGCGGGACTCATCCAGCCGGCGCAAGTGCTTACGGAGCGGATCAAAAACACAATGGGCATCTCCGCACGAGTCATCGCCGAGCCTCCCAACACCCTTGCGCGCTCTACCGGAAAGGCCCAGCGCGTGATTGACCGCCGCCAGCAAAGCTAGGCAATAAAATGGCATCCGACGCTACGATAACTCCTGAGACGCTCGGCCAGCCCTCGATGGCCTTCGCTTCAGCCGATCCCGCCAGTTACAGCGGGATCTACGCGTTCGGGGCAAGTCTGGTCGACGCCGGCAATATTTACCGCCTGAGCCTGGGCCTTGTGCCTGCTTCGCCGCCTTACTCCAGCGGCCGATTCAGCAACGGGCCGGTTTGGGTGCAGGATCTCGCGGCCGGCCTTGGCTTGCCGCCGCTTGGACCCAGCGTGTCGGGTGGCACCGACTTCGCCTTTGGGGGTGCGGAGACCGGCACAACGCCGGTGCATACGGCGAACCTGATCGATCTGCCCTTCCAGCTCACTCAGTTCAATCAATCGGTGCCCAATCCAAATCCAAACGCGCTCTATGTTGTATCGGCTGGATCAGACGATCTGCTGGACATGATCAGCGCAGGGCCCCGTCAGCCCTCGGTATTGCTTGCCAATATCGCTTCGGCGGTTGGCAACGAGAGCCAATTCATCTCGGGGCTGGCTGCCCGGGGCGCCAAGAACGTGCTGGTTCTGAACGTGCCCGACCTCGGAAAGACGCCCCGGTTCATTCAGGCTGGAATACCGCTTGCCAACCTGGCCTCCGCAGCCAGCGCTGCTTACGATACCGATCTGAGCAACAGTTTGGGCCCGCTCGCCTCCAGTGAGGGGCTGAATCTAAAGATACTCGATGCGTACACACTGCTCAACCAGGCGATAGCGAGCCCGCAAAGCTTCGGATTCATCGACGTGCGAGACCCGGTCTGGACGGGCAATTTCTATAACCCCTTTAGCGGAACGCTTCTGGCGGCAACGCCACAGGCTCAGAACCAGTTTCTGTTCTGGGATAGCCTACACCCGACGGCGCAGGGCCACGCCCTACTTGCAGCGGCGGCTTTCAACCTGCTCAATACCACCGCCTGAGCTTATTGCCAATCGTAATCAATCAGTATGAAATTACTCTTGGGCCGGGCTTGGCACGTTAGAACGAACCCCGCTTCAATCTCCCACGGCTGGAGCGCGTAATTCACCTCCATGTCGGTCGTTCCTTCCACAACCCGAGCCCGGCAGGTGCTGCACATCCCGCCTTTGCAGGCATAGGGCATATCCAGCCCAGCCCGTAGTGCCGCATCCAGCACGGCCTCCCCCTCCGCTACCGGAACCTCCGTGCGCACGCCGTCACGAATAATGGCAGCAATGGCGTGCGGCGCCTGCGCGGCAACCGGTTGTGGCGGCCGGGGGCGCCCGGCCAAGGCCGAAGTGAAACGTTCGATATGAATCTGATCCGGTCGTACGCCCGAATCGAGCAGCGCCGCCTCGGCATCTGCAATCATGCCGAACGGTCCGCAGACATAGGCCTGGCCGACCGGGCAGCCAGGCAGCGCTTTGGCAAGCAAGAGCGTGGCTTTGGCGCGATCGAGCCGTCCATTCAGGATATCGAGGTCCTGCCGCTCCCGGGAGAGCACATAAAAAACCGAAAGCCGGTTGATGTAGCGATCCTTGAGATCCTCGATTGCTTCATGAAACAGAATCTCGTTTGTGCTCCGGCTCCCATAGAACAGGAAGAAATGGCTCGCCGGTTCGCGCGCGAGCACGGTCTTCATGATAGACAGCACCGGCGTAATCCCCGACCCCGCAACAAAGGCCGCGTGCAGGCGCGGGTGGTCCGGCTCGGGCTCAAGGATGAACCGGCCGGTCGGCGTTAGCACCTCCATCACATCGCCCGCTTTGACCGAGTCGTGAATCCAGGCAGAAAATATCCCGCCTTCTTGCCGCTTCACGGCGATGCGGAGCTCGGTATCGTCGATCCCTGCGCAAATCGAATAGGAGCGGCGAACTTCCTGGCTGCCTAGTCTTGTTCGCAACGTTAGATGCTGCCCGGCTTTGAACCGGTATTGTGGTCTCAATGCGTCCGGAATGGCGAAGGCAATGGAAACAGCGCTGGGAGTTTCCCGCCGAACCTCGGCTACGACGAGCGGGTAAAAATGCGGCCGGGTCGTCGGCGCGTTAGCCACACCGAAGCCCCTGGACGGGATTAACCCTTTACCCCTAACCGATCCGCAAGCTCCTCGAATTCCTGGCGCACATCGTTGATCGTCGGCAAGTTCAGCTCTTCCAGCCGTTTGTGGATCTCTTTCGCTTTGCTGGAGTGCAGGTCGCGCTTGAAATTCGTCACCACGTCTTCGGCCGAGCCGTAGTTGTGGAAGCGCTCGATCTCGCGACGGGTCCGCTCCTGCAGGTCGGCAAGCTCATCGCGCTTATTGTCGGGGTAATCATCTTGGCGGGCGCGCAGCACTGGCTGAAAGGCGCGCCGCTCCAGAAAGCTGATCAGCTCTTGTTTCGCATCCTTGCTGGACATCGATCTACCTCATCTATTCGGCCACTTTAAGCAGTGGCGGCGGCGCCCGCCCGGCCAATTTCACCCACATCAGGCAAGGCGCTAACGCGCCAGCATAGCTCCATAAGCCGCTGCGTCTGAGCCGAGGGCAAAATACCTTGCGCTAGGTCCGCGAACTTCGCCTCGAGTGCTTGATCGCTCATCGGGTTCTCGGTGCTGCCGATGGCGTGCTCGATATGTTTCGTGAGCGTCCTACCATCGGTGAGCCGGATCGTTACATCCGCCTTCTCCGCCGGAACCGCAGGGTCGGTGTGGACGGTCACGCGCTGGCGCAGCGCAACCACGGCCGGGTCGCGCACCGCCTGATCGCTGAACTGGCGCTCCCCTCCCGCGCCTTGGACGAACGCCACGGCAACAGCGTGGTAGATGCTGAACTTGCCTTCCAGCCCCGTTTGTGGGCTGGGCTTGCCGGTGAGCGATAGCACGTATGGGTTGACGTGTAAGTCAATGGCTTCGATCTGATCGGGGCGCAACTTGTATTCATTGCGCAATTGAATTGCGGCGTCGATTGAGGGATGCATCACTATGCCGCAAGCAAAGGGCTTGTAGGTGTTCAGGGTTGCTTCGTAATGCTGCCCCAACCCATCGGTCACTTCGCGCCAGTCGCGCTTGGTGCTGACTGCCTGCCCCCAGCCATCTTTTCCTTCCAGCACGTTGTCGGGTGCCGTGTACCCTTGCGCGGCAAGCAACGCTGCAACCATTCCATTCTGCGCCGCCCGGCCCGGATTGAAGCTCTTCGTCATTGAACCGAAGCTGATCTTGAGGCCGACCGGCTGCGAGGCGGCAATTCCCAGCGCCCAGGCCATTCGCTGCTCATCAAGGCCGAGCAGCCGTCCGCAAGCCGCGGCTGATCCAAACACGCCGCAGGTTCCGGTGATATGCCACCCGGCCGCGTAGTGCTCGGGATAGACGGCATTGCCGATCCGGCATTCGGCCTCAACCCCAAGCACCAGAGCATTGAGGAACTCCGGGCCTGCGACCCGATGGTACTGCGCCAGCGCCAGAATAGCCGACGCAACCGGGCCGGCCGGGTGGATGATGGTCTTGAGATGCGTATCGTCGTAATCGAAAATATGCGAGCTGATGCCGGTCATCAGCGCGGTATGGAGAATATCGAACCGCTCGGTGCGGCCGAGCACATTCGCTTGCGGCGGGCCGCAGAACGGCGCCAGCGCCGCGACCGCTTTGTCCACCGTTTCGTGCCGCGACCCGCCAACCGCGCAGCCGACCCAGTTGAAGAATGTGCGGGTGGCTTCCTTCCGGACTGGCTCGGGCAAATCCTCCGGCCGGGCGGTTACGAGGTAATGGGCGAGGATGCGTGTGACGGGCGGGGGAGCGGCGGCGGGGGCTGGCGCGGCCTCGCTCGCCGGGTTGGCAGCTCGGGCGCGTCCCGGCCCGCTTATCGCCGCCAAGCTGGCTCCCGCGGAGCCGCGCAGGATCGTGCGTCGATCGAGGGCCGGCATTTTTCTCCTCCCTTGGTTCATGTGCTTTATCGCTGACGCCGTTCTGGCGTTTCGCAGCGCCGGGTCCGTTCTGCTGAGCTCATCAACATTCTCCCCGGCGCTGCCTAATGGCAATGGCAATTTAGCCCGTTCCAGCATCTTCGCTAAACCGGCTGGTTTAACGGCTCGCAAATTGATGGCCGAGTATACTCTCGGAAGCATTTTATAAGGGAATTCGATGGCCAAGATGATAATGCTGAAGCACAAAGAAAGCGGATTGATGAAGCGGGGCTACTACGGCTTCTCCTGGACGACGCTTTTCTTCGGCTTTTGGCCCGCTCTCTTTCGCGCTGACTTCGCAACGTTTTTAGGGTCTCTCGCCGTCTACCTGGTCCTTGGACTTGCGACTTTTGGCATCGGAAGTTTGTTGGCCGGCATCGTTTGGGCGTTCCTTTACAATCGCTATTACACGAGCCGCCTTCTGGAACGCGGTTACCGATTCGATGGCTCCCCCGCCGGTATTGCTGAGGCGAGCGCAAGACTCGGGGTCGCTACGATTTGATAGAGAAATGGCGCAGACTGCCACGCGTCTGACCAGCATGCTCGGGAGGCGCAGTGAGCCTCGTACATAACGAGCGGATCAAACTCTTGGCAACTGCGTCGAACAACCGGGGAGTCGGCGCGATCCTGGCTGGGGCGATGGCGCCGATTGTCGGCCGGGCGCTCGGTGGTCCGGCGCATGTCGTTGCCTGGCTGGTGTTCGGCACCGATCTGATGACCCTGGCTCGATAACACTCGGGAGGCTTAGGGAAATGAGCCTGCAAACCTAGTGGCTGGTTGTGCCGCTGGCTGGCATTGGCCTATCCGGGCTCCGCTGGCTCGCTCTGTGGCTGGCGCGGCCGCGCGAGAGGACGGCCCAAACCGAGCACCCCGAGGTCCCAACGGCTCGCTGACCGCCGGTTTACCGGCGGTCCTATTGGATCCGGCGCGCCAGCCGCCGCACCTCTTCCTGCACAGCGGCCAAGTCATTGCGCAGCACGACATAGCATTCCTCAGCCTCAAGCAGCCCGCCCAAGTGCGGCGGCAGCTTGGGGGTGACGCCCGTTGCCCGTCGCACGGCATCGGGGAATTTGGTCGGGTGGGCCGTCGCAGCCGCGATGGTGGGCACCGGCTTGACCGAAAGCGCCCGGCCGGCCGCGATCCCGATCGCGGTATGCGGGTCGGCCAAATAGCCGCTTGCCTGGTACACCCGGCGCATCTCCTCCGCAGTCTCCGTGTCATTGAGCCTGAAGCCGTGGAATAAGGTGCGCGCCCGGTCCCAGACAGGTTCGGGCACGACCATTCGGCCCGCCTTTCGAAACCCCGCAATCGCGGCGTCCGTTGCCTCCGCATTGCGGCATAGCAGTTCGAATAAGAGCCGCTCGAAATTGGAGCTGACCTGAATGTCCATGCTCGGGGAAAGCGAAGGCTCCACATCCCGGACCGACATATCGTTGGACTGAAGGAAACGGAACAAGATGTCGTTTCTATTGGAACCGACGATGAGCCGGGCCACCGGTAGCCCCATCCGCCGCGCGACCCAGGCGGCCAGCACATTGCCGAAATTGCCGGTCGGCACGCTGAACGAGACTTCGCGATCGGGCGCGCCCAGCGCCAGTGCAGCGTACGCATAGTATGGAATCTGTGCCACAACTCGCGCCCAATTGATCGAGTTGACCGCAGCCAGCCGCATCTCTTGCCGGAACGGGGCATCGGCAAACATCGCCTTTACCAGGTCCTGGCAATCATCGAAGGTTCCTTCGATGGCGATGTTCGCAACATTCGGCGCAGCGACGGTGGTCATTTGCCGCCGCTGGACCTCGCTCACCCGGCCATAAGGATGAAGGATCGCAATATCGATCCGGTCCCGCCCCGCGAATGCCTCAAGCGCCGCCGAGCCCGTATCGCCGGAAGTGGCGCCGACAACGGTGATCCGCCAATCGTGCTCGCGTAGCACATAATCGAACAATCGTCCCAGCAATTGCATGGCCATATCTTTAAACGCGAGGGTGGGGCCATGAAATAATTCGAGCGCGAATAAACTGGTCTCGATCTGGCGCAGGGGCGCGATCGCAGGATGGTAGAACTGTGCATAGGCTTCCCGGCAAAGGCATCGCAGGGTTTCGGCCGGGATTGCAGCGCCGATGAACGGGTGAATCACCCGCGCTGCAAGTTCGCCGTATTCCAAGCCACGAAGTGCGCGCCAATCGGGCGGCGCGAATTGCGGCCATTCCTCGGGTACGAACAGGCCGCCATCTTCGGCCAAGCCGGCCAAAAGCACGCCCGCGAAATCCCGGACCTCAGCCCGGCCACGTGTCGATACATAACGCATCTCCGCACCATACGCAGCATGCACCCCGAGCGCGAGGGGTTAGCCGTCAACGCTACACAAGGCTTTGTCATGCAACCGAGCGCACTGTTAGAAGGTTAGGTTAATGAATTTCGGGGGGAATGCGGCTTTGGCACCAACCGCATCAAGGACACGCGTGACCGAAGGCGAGCCGCACCCGCTTGGTGCGACGTGGGACGGGTTGGGCGTTAATTTTGCGCTTTTCTCAGCGCATGCGACAAAAGTAGAGCTCTGCCTGTTCGATGCGCGAGGCGAGCGCGAACTCGAGCGCATCGAGCTGCCGGAATTTACGGACGAGGTCTGGCACGGATATCTGCCCGACGCGCGGCCGGGCACGATTTACGCCTACCGGGTGCATGGAAGCTATGAACCGAAGAATGGGCACCGGTTCAACCCGAACAAATTGCTCCTCGATCCGTATGCGAAGGGGCATATCGGCTCACTCCGGTGGGGGCCGGAAGTGTTTGGGTACGTTCTGGAATCCGAGGACGATACGACCTTCGACACGCGCGATAGCGCGCACAACATGCCGAAATGCCGGGTTGTCGATCCGGCGTTTACTTGGGGGCGGGACCAGCCGCCGCGTGTGGCTTGGGAGCACACGATCATTTACGAAGCGCATGTGCGCGGCCTGACCCGGCTCCATCCGGCGGTCCCACCGCGGCTGCGCGGAACCTTCGCGGGACTCGCGGTGAAGGAGCTGGTGGACTACCTTCGCAACCTCGGGGTAAGCGCGATCGAGCTGCTGCCGATCCATACTTTTATCAATGATAGTATGCTGTTGGACAAGGGGCTTACGAATTACTGGGGATATAACTCGATCGGTTTTTTTGCTCCTGATCCGCGCTACCTCGCTTCCCATTCGACAGGTGAATTCAAGGCAATGGTTGCGCATCTGCACGCAGCCGGCCTCGAAGTGATCCTTGATGTCGTCTACAATCATACGGCCGAGGGAAATGAGCGGGGCGCCACCCTTTCGTTCCGCGGAATCGATAACGCCAGTTACTATCGCCTGATTCCGGAGGAGAGACGATACTACATCAACGACACCGGTACCGGCAATACGCTGAACCTATCGCATCCGCGGGTGCTGCAGATGGTGACGGACAGCCTGCGCTACTGGGTGCAGGAGATGCATGTGGATGGATTCCGCTTCGATCTGGCGACCATCTTGGGCCGGGAGCCTTACGGGTTCGATGAGGGCGGGGGCTTCCTCGATTCCTGTCGTCAGGATCCGGTGCTTTCCTCGGTCAAGTTGATTGCGGAGCCGTGGGATTGCGGGCCCGGCGGCTATCAGGTCGGGGGATTCCCGCCGGGCTGGGCGGAGTGGAATGACCGGTTCCGGGATGTCGTTCGATCTTTCTGGAAGGGAGATCCCGGCATGGCGCCCCGCCTTGCCTCAAGGCTTTCCGCGTCGGCCGATATCTTCAACCGGCGCGGCCGTAAGCCGTGGGCCAGCGTGAATTTCATTACGGCGCATGACGGTTTCACGCTGCACGACGTCGTCTCCTATAACGAGAAGCATAACGAAGCGAATGGGGAGGATAACCGCGACGGCCATTCCGATAACCGGAGCTGGAATTGCGGCGAGGAAGGCCCAACCAACGACCCGGCGATCCGCGCCCTCCGGGAGAAGCAAAAGCGCAACTTGCTCGCGACTTTGCTGCTCTCCCAAGGCACGCCCATGCTCCTCGGCGGGGACGAGCTGTGCCGCACCCAGCGCGGCAACAACAATGCTTATTGCCAGGATAATGAGATTAGCTGGGTCGATTGGCACATCGGGGCTGACGGTCGCGCAGTGCAGGAATTCGTCCGCAAGCTGACGAGCCTGCGGCATCAATACCCGATCCTTCGCCGCGGGCGGTTTTTCAGCGGCGAGTACAACGAAGCGGTTGGGGTGAAGGACGTGACCTGGATCAATGCCTCAGGCGCGGAAATGCGGTCGGAGGATTGGCAAGACCCGAACACGCGCTGCTTCGGTATGCTGATGGACGGCCGGGCCCAGGCCACCGGCATTCGCAAGCCCGCGAGCGACGCGACCCTGCTCTTAATAGTCAATGCCCATCATGATGTCGTGCCGTTCACCTTGCCCGAAACGGCCGGCGGCCGGCGTTGGTCGGTGGTGTTCGACACGCAGGTGCCCGGCGGCGACCACCCGGAATACGGCATGGGCGATCTTTACGATGTCGCTGGCCGGAGCGCCGTACTCTACCTGCTGCGTGCGTGACGGACTGACAATGGGGTCGGCCGCAATGTAAGCTCTACAACCGAGAGGGCTAGCATGAATGCCCCAAACACGTTCGCCAGCACCGGCATGGTTACGGTCCGCGAAGCGACGCTGAACTTGCTCCGCGCGCTCGGCATGACCACCGTGTTCGGCAATCCAGGCTCGACGGAGCTGCCTTTCCTCAACGACTGGCCGAATGATTTCCGCTACATCCTGGGGCTTCAGGAAGGGTCGGTCGTGGCAATGGCAGACGGCTACGCGCGGGCGACCCGCCGGGCGGCGTTCTGCAACCTGCATTCGGCCGTCGGGCTTGGGCATGCGCTGGGCAACATTTTCACGGCCTTTCGTAATCAAACCCCGCTGGTAATCACCGCGGGCCAGCAAGTCCGCGCCCTGCTTCCCCTTCAGCCGTTTCTGGGCGCCGATGAAGCCGTCCAGTTTCCCAAGCCTTACGTGAAATGGAGCTGTGAGCCGGCCCGGGCTGAGGATGTGCCGGCGGCGCTGGCCCACGCCTATTACGTCGCCATGCAGCGGCCTTGTGGCCCGACCTTCCTCTCCATCCCGATCGATGATTGGGCGGCGCACACCCACCGTGTCGTGCCGCGGGAGGTGAGCCGCGACGCAGGGCCCGACCCGGCCATGCTGGACACCCTAGCCCTGGCCCTTCGCGCGGCAGCGCGCCCCGCCTTCGTCATTGGCCCGGAAGTCGATATGGAGGAGGTCGGCGACCTAGCGCTCGCACTTGCCGAGCGGGCGCGCGCTCCGGTATGGGCCAGCCCGTTCTCCTGCGCGGTTAGCTTCCCCGAGGAGCATCCGCTGTTCGCCGGGTTCTTACCGGCCGCACCAGAGCCGGTCTCCGCGACGCTATCCGGGTACGATCTGATCCTGGTCCTCGGGGCCCCGGTGTTCACCTTCCATGTCGGGGGTGAATGCTCCCTGTTCAGCAGCACCATTCCGATCTTCCAGATCACGGCGGACGGCAATGGCGCGGCATCATCCCCGGCAGGGACGAGCATCATCGCCAGCCTTCGCCTCGCGCTGCCGGCGCTTCTCGAACGGGTTCCTCAGACCACCCGGCCGGGCCCTGACCCACGCCTGCGCCCGACACCTCCCCCAGCGACCGACCCCATCTCGGCCGAGTTCCTGATGCACACTCTCGCCGCGACACGGCCCGATGGCGCCATCATTGTGGAGGAGGCGCCCTCGCATCGGCCCGCGATGCAGGCGCATTTGCCAATGCCGGGGTTCGGGACCTTCTACACGATGGCAAGCGGCGGGTTGGGGTACTCACTCCCGGCCTCGGTGGGGGTTTCGCTTGCCAAACCCGATCGCCGGGTAATTTGCCTCATAGGCGACGGCTCAATCATGTACTCGGTGCAAGCACTATGGACTGCCGCCCAGCACCAGCTCCCGCTGACCGTGGTTGTGATCAACAATGGCGGCTATGGCGCAATGCGGGCGTTCAGCCAGGTGCTCAAGGTGAGGAGCCCACCGGGGATCGATCTGCCGGGGCTCGATTTTGTGAAGCTCGCCGCAGGCATGGGGTGCCCGGGGACGCGGATCACTGGGGCGCAAGAGCTGGCGGAGGGCTTACAGCACGCATTCCAGGCGCCCGGCCCGGTGCTGGTCGAGGTGCCGGTCGATCCGGCGATCCCGAAACTTTACGACGAGGCATAAGCGCGCGGGGAAGGCCGAGATCGCCGAATTCGCTGACCTTCGCTGGACGATCGCCGATACTGTAAGCAACATTACCCGTTTCACAATCGGCCGGAGCGCATCGAGGGGGCAGGCGGGGACTGCCGGTTCATACCGGCTTCGTTGGGCCGAAATCCGGTTCTCGACGTCGATAGCACGATCAAGCCGCTCTATGGTGAGCAGGAAGGTGCGGTAGTTAGTTACAATCTGCACAAACCTGGACGGCCGTCGCACTGTTACCACACCTATATGATATCGAACTTGCGCCTGCTGCTGAGTGTCGCTGTGCAGCCGGGCGACCAGCACCCGACCCCGCATGCGGCGGACGGGCTGTGGTCGCTGCTCGACCGTCTTGGCCGGGCACGCTGGCCGGCCCTGGTGCGCGGCGATGCCGAATGGGGCAATGAGCCGGTGATGTCACGCGCCGAGCGGGAAGGCTTAGCGTATTTGTTCCGCCTGCGCACGACGACCAATGTCAAGCGGGCGCTCGAGAGAGCCATGGCTGAGCACGACTGGA
>JAFAHH010000044.1 GCA_019237355.1 Acetobacteraceae bacterium
CTTCGCCTTCTCCAGCGTATTGAGCGCCTGCATCGGGTCGGAAAAAGCCGCGACGGTGTATCCGGACCGCTGCACCGCCGATGCAGCCGACGCAAGGAAGGCCGGGTCGTCGTGAACAAAAATTACACAGGCAGGCACCGGAATCTCCCCACGTTCAAACAAACAGCGAGGCAAGCTCAGCTATACTAGGGGCATGCGCTGAAGCGAATCCAGAGTCTTTCAGGGCGTTCCGAGGGATGACGCGCAAATGCTGCAGCGCAACAAAAGTGCGCGGGCGGGGGTCCTGCAATCTTCCGTTGCGCCTACGCCCTGGCGGTCAAGCGGG
Organism: Acetobacteraceae bacterium; assembly: GCA_019237355.1. Classification (GTDB taxonomy): domain Bacteria; phylum Pseudomonadota; class Alphaproteobacteria; order Acetobacterales; family Acetobacteraceae; genus JAFAHH01. The sequence continues at coordinate 326 of JAFAHH010000044.1, forward strand.
GCGTGCGCTGGGGAACGGAACCGAGGCCACCCCGCCGGCGATCTCACTTCGAAGAGAGTGGGGCGTTCCATGGGTGTGGGGGAACGAAGGTGTCGGTCTATCGCCTGCTGCTGCTGAACCATGACGGGAAGGTCGCCGAGACGAGCACTATCGAATCGCCGGACGACAGCCGGGCATTGGCCGAGGCAGAGAAGTTTGTACGATGGTGTCACGGAATTGAGGTCTGGCTCGGTTCGCGCGTGATTGGACAGATCGACGTCGAAGCCAAACGCCCGGAGGAGTCATCGTAGGCTCGGCTGCCTACGAGGGCGGCTTACCGATCCGGCAGCGTCGAAACTCGGATGCTTTCAGGAGTCCCGAGCCCCGGGTTAAGCACGGCGCTCGCCCGCAATGTTCGGTCCACAAGCAATGTTCGGTCCACAACGGGAGAGGTCTTCCACTCTCTCCCGCTAATGCCTCTCCCATTCGCTCTGCGGTCTAGGAGTGCTGAGGCAACGTCCAGGCCAGCGAGTCCTGGCCGGAGGTGGGAACGTATGACAAGCCTGCGGACAAAGCTAAAGGCGTCGAGTCGAGCCAGCCCGAGACTGTGTTTACCGCGTCTGCGGCGGCCGACTGAGACAGGCCAAGCTGGTCGACCTTCAGATCGACCGCGCCCGCGAGGTGCTGGAACAGCACCGGGATAGACTCCTTGGCGAATTCTACCAGAGCAGGATCTTTCCCGTGATCTGCTTCGGCGATGAATTGCACAATTGTTTGCACGTGATCGCGTACCTCATTGCTGGCGTACGTGCTGGACAGTTGCGAACCACTGAGGGACTGCAGACTGCTGATCTCCGCCTCCTGCGTCGGCGTCGGCGTAGCAGGAACTGACAAGCCTTCCTGGCTGGCAATTGAAGCGAGCTTGGCGTTCATCGCGGTATGATCGGTAACCATCCAGAGGCCGAACTCCCGCGCCCCTGTGCTGCCGTTTTGCGCAAGCTGACCTTCCTGCACCTCGGTCAGTCCGCCGGTCGTCGCCTGCTGCACGAACTGTGCGTCCTGCGCGTTGTAAGACTTGCCGCCTCCGCCACTTGAAGAGCTGGGGTTTGAAGAGCTGCGGGCGACCTCGCGGTCAAGAAGGCCGGCGGCCTGTTGCTCGAGATTGCTCAAGACCTGCTCACCGCGGGAGGCGGAGGGAGTGGCCGTGGTTCCGGGCTGGCTGGCAGCCAGGATCTGGGAGCCCTGGTAATGCTCCTCGAGCATTGGCAGGACTTGCTTGGCGAAACTGACGACGGTCGGATCCTGACCGGTGCTGATCTCTTGCTGGAACAATGCGACCGTCTTCGCGTGATCGCTCACCATCATGGTGTCGTACGCTTGGCTGAAAGCGGTGCCCGAAAGCGACGAAAACTTGCTGAGCTCCGATTGCTGTTGCGGGTTTAGCGTCGAACTAAGAGAGACCCCGATCTCCTGCGCCAATGTGCCGAGCGCACTTCCGGCCGAGGTGTGGTCGGTGACCATCCAGCGGGCAAATTCTCTCGTCCCCACGTCGGGCGCTTTGTCCAACGCCTGCTGGCCCGCCAGGATCTCGGTCAGGCTCGCTTTATTGGCCTGTTGGAGAAACGACCTGTCCTGGTGACTCAGGTTTGGTGTCACCGATGACGGAATGACAAGGAAAGGCGAACCGCTCGAGCCAGTGGACGTGGCCGGACCAGTGGAGATACCGGAGTCAGTAGCCATAGCTCAGTTCCCGATGTTCGAATGGCCGGAGTGCGCGCGGCAGTGCTGTGTCCTGCCCCGGCTCAGACGTGCCTTGACCCGCTTGGTTGCGGCTGAATTTTCTTTGGTTACTAGCTGGTAAAACAAAAGCGCGTGACAAAGGCATACACGGCGGTTCCAGCAGTCGCGAGCTTGGCGGGCCAGGTACAGCCGTGGCCTGGACTAGGCGTGAAACACGCAGGTCGAGACTTGCAGTCCACTGTAGAGTTAATCGAACACAGCAGCGGAGTGTCCATTCGGCCATCGCCGGAAAGGATCACTCCGCCGTGCTCGCTGCACTCAAGAATTCTTGAAGGTCTGGGTCGTGCCGTCCATAAGCGTGATCGAGATGTCGAAATTCTCCCAGTAGGAGAACATCTGGTCGAGCATGAACTCGATCGCCACGCGCTCCCCCAGCAACATGGAATAGTCGGTATCGCTGCGCCAATGGATCCCGGCGTGAATACCGTGTCCGAACGAGATGTTGTGCGCCAGCTTATGCAGCTCGCCGTTCACGGTTAGCGGCCCCGAGCCGCTGTAGGGCAGCAGCGAGAGGCCGTCGTTCGACGGCACGACGGCGTGCGTGAACGGCGCATTGCCGTCATAGAAGAACTTCAGCACGGTGATGCAGGCGCCGGCCACCGTGCCGTGCCCGGTCGGGTAGGCAGGATGCGTGGGCGATCCCTCTGCAAAAGCCTGCGACAGCAGGTAGGTGCCATAGCGGGAATAGCTCTCCTGCAACGCTTTCGAATTGATCACGGTCTCGAAATTCCCCAGCTTGGCGGCATCCGCCGCGTTGAGCTGGTTGGTCTTCAGCAGGTGCACGAGGCCGCCGCCGGCCTCCGGCCGATGGCGCAGATGTACCAGCCACTTCTGATACCACACGGCGTTAATCGCCGCCCGCGCGACCGCACCGAGCGTCGCCGCGACGTCCGGTCCGCCGAACGTGCCGAAGGGCTGCTCGTTCGCATAGGTCGTATAGGGGTTGCCCGGGTTGGTGGGCAGGCCCACCGTCTTCGCAACCAGATAGCCGACCAGATAGGCCTGATAGAGTTCATCCACCTCGGTGTACGCGGCGCAGTCGCGGCCGCAGCGCATGTAGCGAAGAACCGGGTCGAACGCGGCGACGCTGGTCGGTGCCTTGCCGTTCTGGATGTTGAACCATTCCTGCTCGGTGATCATGAAGTCCTGGCCGGGGAGGTAGGTCATGATTTGCTGAGTTATCGGCAACCGACCGAGCGCCGTCGGGATCAGGCAGAACTGGGACAGGTACGGTCCGACCGTCTCGCCCGCGAAATACGCCGGCTTGGCCCCGAACCCGCCACGGAACAGCAGCTCGGGCGTGACCTTCCCCTGTGCATCAACCGGGCCGGCATATTGCCCGGGATTCGCCGCGGCGAGGTCGCTCAGCTCCTTGGCGGCTGCCTGGGCAAGCGCGTTCGTCGGATAGCTTTCGAACGGCACGTCGCGCAGCAGGGCGGCCCAATAGAGCTCCACAAGTTCGATCGCGTACGCCATGGAGTCGAGCGCGGGCGCCGGAGGCACGAGCGGCGCGCCGTAACCCTGCGAGTCCTTGCCTGACTGCTGCCAAGCCAGCGCAGCGCGCGGGCCGTTGAGCTTGGCGGTGCCGCCGCGCATGATCGCGGGATTGGAGAAATCCCCGACCGTGCCGCCGCCTGCGATGCCGCATGCTTGGAGGAACGCTTTGAATGTCGCCGGATCGACGATGCCCGGCGACGCTTGCAACAGCGCTTTCGTGTAGCTGCCCAGCCCGTCGGTGAATTTCGCCAGATCGGTGTTTACCGGATGCGTCACGCTCCCGGTCTTCACTGCGTCGGCGGTCGCCGTGCCGAAGCGCAGAGTAAAGGCCGACTGGCCATGCTGGTCGGTAACGCCCGCAGGTAGGCAAGTCGCGCCTGGCTGCGGCAGCTCGTTTAGGTTGGACATCTCGGCTCCCTCCCGCATCAATTGCCGGTCCGGAACAATAGCGGCCGGTCGGCCCTTGGACCTGTGATCTCGTTCACACCGAGGCTGGACGCTGGAAGACGAGGAAGCCCTCTCGTTCTCAGAGAACTTCTCCTTAATGTTCTTCCTACCTCCGGGTATGGCCCCCTTTGACCGCGAACGCCCGCGAAAGGAGCACACCGCTATTGACTCGCTGCCGCCGTTCCCTCCGTCCCCTTACCGCGCCATCCTCAATTTCGATCAGATGAGGTCCGGGGAGCCGGGTAGATGGACAGGGTTGTAAGCTGGCGGTGGTGGCAGCGGGGTTCCGGCCGGGTAGTAACCGGGGTGAAAGTGGGAGCAGCCCGCGAGCAGCGTGATTGAAAGCAGAAGAAACAGGCGGCGCATCCCCTGTCCTCCCCCGACCACATGAGAGGCTAACATGCGTGCTGCGGATGCCAGGGGAAAGGCGGCGAGTCAGAGGCTCGCCGCCTGCTCCAGCTCGCGTTCGTCTTGCCTGCGCCCCAGAAAGCAACACAGCCGCCGGCGCGGCAAAATTCCCCTTGCATCTAGGACTATATACCTTCTACACAGCCGAGCCCGTTTCAACCCGAAGCCGAAGGAGGGGACCAGTGTTCGAATTCCTGCCGCGTTCCCTCCGCCGCCTCTACCGCGCCATCCTCAACCCCAT
>JAFAHH010000582.1 GCA_019237355.1 Acetobacteraceae bacterium
CGGAACCCGAGCTTCCGGCGAGATATAGGAAAACAGCTTGGCCTGATCGACGAACCTACCGCGCATCGCTTTACTCCGCTTTAGGCGGCAGGTTTGAATCATTCCGAATCCGCGCCGGGCAAGAGGTTTTTCAGCAAACTGCTAGAGGATTTGCGCCATAAGCTGGCAGCGGCGCAGAATGAAAACGAACTGTTTGACATCCTCGTTGACATCGTTGAGGAGCTACGGGCGGATCTGAGGGAGGCGCGGCGCAGCCTCAAGGAAGCACAGCGGGAGTTGGCGCAGCTGCCGGAGACTTCGGGAGATAAGGCGGCGATCCCGCGGGGCATGCTTAAGAGTCTCATCATGCTCTGCCATCCCGACCGGCACGCCGACAGCACTTTATCGAATGACGTGACCAAGTGGCTGCTTGCCCAGTGCCTTGGCCCAGCTCGGGGATTAAGCGGTGTCCCTACTTGCTGCTGAGGTATCGATACTGGGGCGATGCTGCCCGGCGCGGATGTGCTTCCCCTTCAGCCGCACCCGTTCCCGCGCAGCTTGAATGACCGTACTCGCCCCGCAGTCACCTCAAACGTCGTTTCGCAACGGGTCTGAACGATTTCTGGTGGAATCCCATAGCCATACCAATCGTAACCATACACCCAGGGCACGAAAGATGGCGGCCCATCCGGGATGTATTCCGTGTGGCGTTCGTCATAGGCCAGGAACTTGATCCCACCCGCCTCATAGCTGCGGGTCGGCACGCCCATTGGCTGCACCAAATCCAATTCGCTCCGCCCAACGAGTTGTGCCAAATAGGCTTGCCGTCGTTGCAGTCCATCGTCCGCGCAGCCGCAGAGTGCAGCGACAAGCAAGAAAAGCCGCCGCATACGGCTCTCCTCCATTCAGTACTTTCCGCCCGACGCTAGCCAAAGTACTTGCTCGATCCGGTGTGCGCCGGACGCAATCATGGTGAGGCGATCGAACCCCAAGGCGATTCCCGCAGCTTCCGGCATTCCATAGGCGAGGGCCGCGAGGAAATCCTCGTCGAGCGGCCAGTCGGGGCCGGTGATGGCGTGCCGCCGGGCGCGATCCGCCTCAAAGCGCCGGCGCTGTTCGGCTGCATCCGTCAGCTCCACAAAGGCATTGGCCAGCTCGATCCCGCAAACGAAGAGCTCGAATCGCTCGGCCACCCGCTGATCCGTTGGGTCACGCCGCGCCAGTGCTGCTTGGCAGGCGGGCCAATGGGTCAGAAATGTGGGGTGGGTTCGGCCCAGATTCGGTTCGACACGCTCAAGCAGTAGCCGGAAGAACAGATCCTCCCAATCCTCGCTCGCCCGCAGCCGTGTGCCCGCGGTCGCCGCGAGGGCCTGCGGGTCTTCGCCGGCCGAAAGCAGATCAAACCCGGCAAAGGCCGAGAATGCCTCGGCTACGGTGATCCGCTCGAAATGGCCAAGATCGGTCGTCACGCCACGGCAGTGCACGGTCGGCGGCAAAACGGCCCGGAGATACGTCTCGGTCTCATGCATCAGCGAGCTCAGGGTCGCGCCGGGCCGATACCACTCCAGCATGGTGAATTCCGGGGCATGGAGCGCACTTGCCTCTCCGTTCCGCCACACCCGGGCGAGCTGAAAAATCGGACCGGCGCCGGCAACCAGCAGGCGCTTCATCGCAAACTCGGGGCTCGTGTGCAGCCAAAGCGGCTGAACCCGGCCCTCCGGTTCCACCCGCTCGGTTCGGAAGGCACGCAAATGGACCTCCTCGCCGGGTGCGGGGACCCCGTAGGGGGTCTCAACCTCGGTGTATCCACGCGCCTCGAAAAAGGCCCGCGTCGCCCGCACAAGCAGCCCACGGCGGCGCAGAAATGGCTGGCGCGCGGCAAGGCTTTCGGGGTGCCAGGGCGGTAAGGGCATGATACAGCCGCCCACCATGCCGGACCCTCGCCCCGCTGAACAGCGCAGCTTGCGCGATACCGACTCCCTGGTTGCTGCGGGCCTGGTTCGGCCGGAAGCGCGGGATGCGGTCGCCGAGGTTGCGGCCCGCTATGCCGTGGCGATCACGCCCGCCATGCAGGCCCTGATCGAAAACCCAGATGATCCAATTGGCCGGCAGTTCATCCCAGACCCGGCCGAGCTCATTATCGCCCCACACGAAGCGCCCGATCCGATTGCCGATGAGAAGCTCTCGCCGGTGAAGGGCATCGTGCATCGTTACCCGGATAGGGTGTTGCTGAAACCCTTGCTGACCTGTCCCGTCTATTGCCGGTTCTGCTTCCGCCGCGAGCAGATTGGACCCGGCGGCGGGGTGCTTACCGAGGCCGAACTCGAATCAGCCTATGATTGGATCCGCCACCATACCGAAATTCGCGAAGTGATCCTGACCGGCGGCGATCCTCTTATTCTATCGCCGCGTCGGCTTTCGTCTACGATCAGAGCCTTATCGGATATCCCTCATATCGAAACACTCCGGGTCCATAGCCGGGTCCCTATGGCTGATCCGGGCCGGATCACCGATGAGCTGGCGCAAGCTCTCGAGACCCCGAAAGCCATGTGGCTCGCCATCCACGCAAATCACGCCCGCGAGTTTACGGCCGAGGCACGCGCGGCAATACGTCGCGTGCTGGCGCGTGGAATACCCGTCCTTGGTCAATCAGTCCTGCTCCGAGGTGTGAACGACTCGCTCCAAGCCCTTGAAGATCTGTTAAGAGCGATGGTTGCCGCGCGGGTGAGGCCCTATTACCTGCACCAACTCGACCTGGCGCCCGGCACCTCCCGGTTTCACGTTCCCATCGAAACCGGACGAAGCCTATTGGCCGCCTTGCGCGGGCGGATCAGCGGTCTCGCCTGGCCCACCTATGTGCTGGATGTGCCGGGAGGCTATGGAAAGGTGCCTATCGGGCCAGATTACCTGGCGCCGGACGGGCAGGTTCGGGACATGGCGGGCCGGCTGCACCCAACAAAGTGATGAACGGCTTAGAGCAGATCGCTGCCCCGCCGCCTCGACGCACTTCAGGTAAGAGGCGGCCCTTGCGTCAGGGTTATCCTAGCCCCGATGACGTCGGCATCCCCGTTGAAACGCCGCGGCGCTTGCACCGGGGCGGCGCTCAATACTTATCAGCGCGAGGGCTTTCCTCGCTTGGGCGGATTGGTGCGGTTCCAAGCAGGGCCGTCGCTTGGCGGAAGGGAAGCGGAAGGTTCCCACGCACCAATCGCCGCCTCAATTTCGAGCAGGACGGCCTTGGAAATCTTGGGGTCTCGGGCAAACGCCTTTCGCCCTCGGCGCTGCACCTGAGTCTTAAATAGGCATTCGTGGCGTTCGAGGGCATCTTGGGCCGCCGGTGACAACGATTCCCGCCAAGCCCTGTCGAATGGGTCGAGCAACTCTTGGCGATAGCGCGGGGGCCGCGGCTTAATAACGTTGGAGGTACCTTTGCGTACACTTTCTTGGGCCGGCTTCTGCTGGGCCAGCTATTCGCGCCGCATCTCTTCCCGAGCCGCTTCCATAGCCTGAATTCCACCGTACATCTCAGTTTCGCCAGCTCTTTCCTGGGTCGTCTGTCCTATTAGACGTGACGCAGTTTTTTGCAGTGCGCCCCCGATAATCGTTTCAACGCGGTTCGCCATTCTTCGCCGGTGTCCGTGGACAGCGCCTCAGATAAATCGTACGCTGGCGGCCAGTGCCCAAACGCTTTCTGGTAGGCTAAAAAAGCCTGAAGGGTCGCCTCGTCGAGCTGATTTCCAATTAGGTGTTACTTCCCGGCACCCCGCACCACGCGCAGCAGATTTGCGGTCAGGTCACGAACCGTCCATCTGACCCTGCACTCGCCCATCTTCGTGCTGTGTCGCTGTCACTAATTTTCAACAATCACGCGCGTATTCGGCTGCTGCGCAGACTTTCCATTGTCGTCCATTAGTTCGATTAGCTCTGGGCCTCCCTGGGACCGGCACTTCGGCATACGCCGCGTAAAGCTCGTTATCGGTAGCCCTGCCAGGTTGCCCGAGCGCCATTGCCCGGAACATACCACAGCATAGGGCAAGCAATGCTAGAGAGCGAGCAAGCCCGGTAGCGGCAACGATGACTGTCAGCCTCATGGGTGCTCCTCACGCTGCGCCTGGAGCAGCGGAGTAGCAAGCAGCCCCTAATTAGCGTTTAACAAGTGCTCGAACAAAGTAATCGATTGCCGGACCTGACCGAAACTAGGCCTGAAACACCAGCCCGAGCCGCCTCGAGCATTTCGTCGCTGATCGGAATGCCTCAGGCCAAGCGGCTGGACGATCAAGGCGCCTTGATCCACTGCGAGGTTCGCGGACCGGCCGACTTTAGTGTTATGTTAATAAGCCGGCGATATGGCCACTCGACCAAAAGCTGGTCAGAGGTCGCTGAGCGTGGCCACCCAACGATATTCCGTTACGCCTCATCCGATCGAAACCCTGCTCACCTGGGTCAAGTCCGGCGAAATCGCCATTCCAGAAATCCAGCGCCCTTTCGTCTGGGACGCAATCAAAGTCCGCAATCTGCTGGATTCGCTCTATCAAGGTTATCCTGTCGGCTACCTCATCGCCTGGCGCAATCCCTCGGTCCGTCTCAAGGACGGATCAACATCGTCGGGAAAGCGCATCCTTATCGATGGCCAGCAGCGTGTTACGGCCCTTATGGCGGCGCTCCTCGGTCACGAGGTGCTCACAAAGGAGTACGAGACCGTCCGCATTCGGATTGCGTTCCATCCTGTTCAAGAGCGGTTTGAGGTTTCCAACCCTGCAATTCAGAAAGATACGGAGTGGCTTCCGGATCTTGTATCCGTATTCGCACCCGAAGCGAGCCTGACAGAGCTGACAGATGACTACTCAGAGCGTAATCCAACAGCCAATCGGAAGCAGGTCTCTCGCGTTCTCGAACGGGTCCGCAAGATCCTCAATAACCACGTCGGCATCATCGAGCTTGCGGAGGACCTCGATATCGAGACTGTAACCGAAATCTTCATCCGGGTGAATTCGGCGGGTGCATCCTTAAGCCAGGCTGACTTCGCCATGTCGAAGATCGCGGCGAATGACACGTACGGCGGTAATCTCCTGAGGAAGGCGATCGACTACTTCTGCCGCCTTGCTGTAGAGCCCGAGTTTCTCTCTCGCATCGAGAAGGGTGACAAGGCGTTCGCCACATCCGAGTTCTTGCCCAAGATGCGTTGGCTAAAGGACGTGAACGACGACCTTTACGATCCTTCCTATACCGATATGCTACGCGTGGCGTTCACGTCCGAGTTTCGGCGGGGCAAGCTACAGGACCTGGTCGCGCTGCTTTCGGGCCGCAACTTTGAGACCAAGCAATATGAGGAGTCGGTCGCGGAAGAGGCGTTCGCCAAGCTGAAAGCGGGGATCTTGAACTTCATCAACAAAACCCATTTCGACCGCTTGACCATGATTCTGCGGTCGGCAGGTTTCGTGACCTCCGACCTGATTCGCAGCCAGAACGCCATCAACTTCGCCTACATCATTTACCTGCGCGGTCGGTCGGAAGGACTTGCACCAGCAGATATCGAGCGGATCGTCCGGCGCTGGTACGTCATGTCGATACTGCGTGGTCGGTACGCCGGAAATCCAGAGAGCACGTTTGACTTTGATATTCGCCAGATCGATGCACGAGGTGTAGCTGCTTACGCTAATGCCGTGATTGATGCCGAACTCTCACCCAGTTATTGGGGCACACTCTTACCGCAGGACCTGGAAACATCCTCATCCTCAAGCCCCTTCTTCCTCGTGTATCAGGCGGCGCAAGTGAAGCTCGGCGATCTCGGCTTCCTGTCGCGCGACATCGCGGTGCGCGACCTGCTGTTGAACCGCAGGGACGTGCACCACGTCTATCCCCGCAATTACCTCAAGAAGCAGGGCTTCGCGAAGGGGCGCTACAACCAGATCGCAAACTTCGCGCTCGCGCAAAGCGAGATTAATATCGGCATTGGTGATAAGGCGCCCGAGGTCTACTTCGCCGAGCTGGCGGAGCAGTGCAATGGCGGTCCAAGCAAGTATGGCGGTATTACCAATCTTGTCGAGATGCGCGCCAATCTACGCATGAGCTGCCTAGCAGACACGCTGCTCGACGGCCAGATTCCGGAGTTCAACGATTTTCTCGATCAGCGCCGGAATCTAATGGCTCAGAAAATCAAGACCTACTTCGAGTGGTTGTGATGGCATTCTGGATCTAAGGGTAGAGTATTTCGAGACCGACCACGAAGGCAGCATGTTCTGGAAGGCAAGAGAATCAGACTTGGAGGCTGGACAACCGCAAATCGTCTGGCGTTCTTTGCCCTGATCGTCGCGATCGCTTCCGCCATTGCGACCTCGCTCAGCAAGTACGCGACCATAAAGAAGACCCTTCAAGATTTTTGGGCCGCCATCTTTGGTTCCTGAGATCTCGACCGCGCTGTGAAAACAGCGCAGCTTTGATCCCTGAGTCACAGGCTTTTGCAGTCGCACGCCAGTCAGCTGGTCTACTAACCCAGCTTGTACCCCTTTCCCTCCATACATTTCCGGGTTTCGATCCGCTTCTCGACCGGGAAGGAGATCGGATAGGTCACGAATAGCGGGAACCGCGCCTTTACCCGGCGGCTCGCTTCCTTACCTGCGGAGTCCTGGCACGCGGCTAAATCCGTTTTATACTTCGGCGCCGCATGGTCCGCCGCCATCGGCGGATCGTATGCGCACCCGGCGACCAGCAGCAAAAGGCAAATCGGGCCTCCAAGGTGCCCGGTCACGCAAGTTCCTTTTTATCCAGCGGCAAGGATGCGAGATCGTGCTCGGCCCGCTCGGCCCAAGCGACCATGCCGCGACTTCGCGCCAAACTCGCGGCCTCGCGCAACAGCAGCTCGGCATCCTGCCCAGTCCGGCCAGCCCGCAGCCATATATCCGCCTGCAAGCGTAGTAGCTCAGGCAGACACCAGATCTCCTCCCGCCGCTCGGCTTCGGCAATCGCCTCCGCAATATGCGTGGTCGCCTCCTCGGGGGAGCCGCCCCGGGCTTCCGCTGCGGCGAGCGACCCCATATGCATGGGCTCGTAAATGCCGGCTCCGGCTTCCTGGAAGCCAATCGAAGCCCGGCGCAACAGGTGTATACCGTCTGCCACCGCACCCCGTTCGGCGAGCGCCCAGCCCTTATACGAGAGGCCATAGGCATGCCAAAGGTTGAGCCGGTGCTGCCGGGCCAGAGCTAACAGCATGTCGGCCAGGCGCTCGGTCTCCTCGATATCGCCTTGCATGCGAGCGACGAGGCATGCGCCATAGGCAAGTGAGTAGCTGCGGGAATTGAGGTGCCGCAGGCCCTCGGCTTCCGCAACTGCGGCAAGCGAAGTGCTCCGCGCCTCGTCCGCCTCGCCCTGTACCCAGAGCACCGTGGCGCGCACCGCCATCGCGGCGACCCGGGGATTCTGCCCGAAACGAAACGCCAGCGCGGCATGGCGGTCCGGATCGTAATTGCGCAGCGTGCGCTCCAGATCCTCGCGGGCCGCGCCAGGCTGCCCGAGCATGAAACGGGTCAGCCCCCGAATGCGCCAGCCGACCAGCGCTAAGCCGTCATCATTTGTTTGTTTTGCAACTTGTAACACTCGTTCGGCGTTGGGCAAGCACCCGCGTACTTTGCCAAGCGAGATGAGGGCCGCCCACAGCCCGTACAAGGCGCGTGGCAGTTGACTCAGATCACCGCGTTCTTCCGCAAGCGTCCGGGCGCGATCCCAAGCCTCCACGGTCTCATGCGCTCCATAGCCGCGAGTGGCGATCAGCGGCATGCCGCGTTCGAGCTGAATGAGCATCTCGAGCGCGTTGCGCCGGGCCGGATCTTCGATGCCCGGCAGCACCCGCATTGCATTGGCCAAATGCCCAAGCGCCTCCACATTGGCCGACCGCTCTACCGCACGCCGCCCCGCTTTGAGCCAAAGTTCCGCCGCCTGCTCGGCATTCCCGGCTTCGCAATAGTGATGCGCCAGCACTTCCGGCTGCTCTTCCTGCATCTCGGGCGAGAGCCGGAGCAGAATTTCGCAGCATCTCGCATGCAATTGCTGGCGCTTCGCCAGCAGTAGCGTGCTGTAGGCCGTGTCCTGAACCAGCGCATGCTTAAAAACGTAGGTGGCCTTTTCCGGGCTCCCCCGGCAATGAATCAATTCCGCCTGGATTAGGCGCGCTATGGCCGCTTGCAGTGCTTCCTGGCGCAGATCGGCCATCGCAGCCAGATGCGCATAGCTGAACTCCCGCCCGAGCACCGCGCCGATTTGGGCGACCTCCTTCACCTCGCTGAGGCGGTCGATGCGAGAAAGCAGCGAGTCTTGGAGGGTCGCTGGGATGGCCAGGCTGGGTAATGGGCCACGCAGCGCGTAATGGGAGTCGTGCTTCTCGAGGATGTCGAGCTCCAGCACCGCCTTCGTGAGCTCCTCGACGAACAGCGGGATGCCATCGGTCTTGGCGACGATTTGGTCCACCACCTCGGGAGGCAAGGCGCGGTTTCCGGCAACCGAGGCGATCAGCTCGCGCGTGGCACATTTGGGCAGACGGCTGAGCGCCAAAGTGGTGACATGCGCGAAGTTGGTCCAGCGCTTCTGAAAATCGGGGCGGTAGGTAACCACGAGCAGAACCGGTGCATCCTGAATCGAGCTAATGACCTGCCCAACAAATTCCTGAGTCGTGGGGTCCATCCAATGCGCATCTTCAACGAGCATTAGAACCGGATGCTGGCGAGCGAGCCCAAGCAACTGGTTTACCAGCGTCGTCAACGTCCACTGCTTCTGTTCCTCCGCCGAAAGCGAAGCAGGCGCCTGGTACGGCCCCGGTGCGATGGAAAGCAACGCGGCGAGCACCGGCAACGCGGTCTGCGGATCAGGGCTGGAGAGGGATAGCAGCCGCTCAAGCTTCCCCAGCTTCAACTCAGCAGCCTCGCTGGGCTGAATTCCAGCCGCGAATTGCAGTTGGGCGATAATCGGATGCAGGGCGGTGTTGGTGTGGAAAGGCGAGCACTGATACTGGAGGACGAAATTCGCCTCGGTCGTGAGCTGCTGCCGCAACATTTGGGAAAGCCGGGATTTGCCCATGCCGGCCTCGCCCGTCAGCAGCACCACCTGGCCTTCGCCCGTACGCGCCGCTTCCCAGCGGTTTTTCAGCAGCTCAAATTCCGCGTCGCGCCCCACGAGCGGTGAGAGGCCCTGCTGTTCGGCCGCGGAAAACCGGGTGCTGCCGATATGTTCCCCGAGCACCTGCCAAACCCGCACCGGCCGCCCAATCCCCTTAAGCTCGCGCCTGCCAAGATCGGCCAGGTCGAATAGCCCGCGGAGCAGGGCCCGGGTCTCATGCGAGATCAGAATTGCGTTGGCCGGAGCGAGCTGTTGCAGGCGGGCGGCCAGATTCAGCGCCTCACCCGTTGCGATTTGCTCGCGCGCGCCATCATGCGAAACGTTCTGGCCGATGAACACGAGGCCACTTGCCACAGCGGCACGGGCCGCGAGCCGCTCGCCGGTCGCCGTGCGCACATCGTGCATCGCCTCAATGATCGCAAACCCCGCGCTGACCGCCAGTTCAGCAGCATTTTCGTGCGCCTTTGGATAGCCAAAGAAAGCAAGCACACCATCACCAATGAAGCGGTCGACGAAACCATCAAACCGGCTAATTGCTCCGGCCGCGGCATCTTGAAACAGCCGAATGAGCCGCCCCATCTCCTCCGGATCGAACTGCTCAGTCAGTTCGGTTGACCCCACAATGTCGCAGAAAAGCACGGTGATCTGGCGCCGTTCCGGCTGCGTCCCGAGCACGCGCGCAACTCCGGCTTCGGCTGAGGCCGCAAACAACCTGCCATTCTTGAGGGCCGCGAGCAGCCGGCGGCGGTGCCCGAGCGATAGGCCAAGCTCCTTCAAATCATCTTCGGTAAGGAGCCCGATGGTCTCAGCATCGATATCGGCGGCAGCAAAGGCTTTCACATGCTGGCCGAGCCCAAGCCGCCGCAGAGCCTCGGCGAGATCACGCATGAACTCCTCCTGCCGCACAAAGCCTCGTTCCTGCTGGGCAGTATTATTGCATTCTGCTATCCGAGATAAAACCGCAAAGACCGTTAGCTGCGCGCCATTGGCGCTACTGATTTATGTTAAGAGCGATAGCCGTGAGGCAAAGCGCAGCCCAGACTAAAGCGGGATGACCTTAGGTAAGGTCACCCCGCTCTAGGAACTTTGGTTTCAGAGCGCGATTCAGGCTTTCCGACGCTCGGGACCCCAATTCGCTTGCGAATTGGGAACCCGAGTCCGCCTCAAGCCATCGCGCTCTAAAGGCTCAGGCGGCGAGCAAGCGTTTGCGCAAATCCGGCGGGCCGGCCTCCTCCATCACGCCAGCCCAGCGAAGGAGCAACACCTGACGATCTGTCTCCTCCAGGCACACCATGCAGTAGATATCATCATCACCCGCCAGAAAACCCATCTCCGCGTCTCCAAAGCCGCATTCTGGGCAAGTAAACCGCCATTTCGATTCGTGCTGCCTTGTCATCGCCAAACCATTTCCTCGTTACACCTGCCCTGATACGGCACGGCATCCGAGTCGGGGCTACCTCATTGCAGGCCGGCTTGAGGAAAATGCGGGTTTGCGACCAGGATTATCGCCGCCCTGCCCGGCTCCACAGGTCGGACTCGCTTCTGGAATCACTGTTCGGCCGCGGCACGGTGCTCTGAACTCAAGACGCGTCTGACGGGCGCTTATTCTTGGTGATGAGGTACACGAGGGTGATACGGTGCTGGCCCGATGGGATCACAACGTAGGCAAGGCGGCGTTGGAGCCTTGCCCGCGAGCCGCCCAGGGCTCCGCCCCCAAAAGACAGCCACGGCTGCCAAGGCACCGAAGGCTGCGAGCGAGGGTGCCGGCCGCGAAGCGATAAGCGACCTGCTGCTTAGGGCCGCGGCAGGCGCCCATGTAGTAGCACGTTCCAAATAGGAGGTTTTCGATGGCAATCGGTGCACCCAAGAACGGCCGCGCGGCCCCTGGCCACTTACGTCCAGAGCAACAGACTCCGCCGGCTTCGCCACAGGCCTACGTAGACATGAATGCGATGAGCGCTGCGCTGGCGCAAAACTGGTGGGCTATTGCCTTGCGCGGCGTCATCGCAATCCTGTTCGGCCTCGTTGCTTTCGCAATGCCGGTGGCGGTTATGCTCTCCCTCGCACTCTTGTTTGCCGCCTATCTCTTGGTCGACGGCATTTTCGCCATTGTCGCCGCCCTCCGGGCTGCGCGGGCTCATGAGCGATGGGGATTGCTCCTGTTCGAGGGAGTCCTTGATTTCGTTATGGCGGTAATTGCCGCGTTGTTCCCGGCAAGCGCGGTGCTCGCCTTCGTCTTGATTACGGCCGCTTGGGCGCTGCTAACGGGAGCATTGATGCTGGCCGCAGCGTTTCGGTTGCTTCACTCGCATGGGCGCTGGTGGCTCGCGCTGGGCGGCCTGGTTTCGATTACTTGGGGCGTACTGCTGGTGATCGCCCCGGGAGTCGGAGCGGTGGTGCTTACTTGGTGGCTTGGTGCCTACGCGGTCGTCTTTGGCGTCGTGCTGCTCGTGCTCGCGTTCCGGCTGCGTGAGCAACATGCATCGTCTGCGTCCAGGGTGGCTGCTTGAGCAGTGCAGGTGCAGTAAGCACCGCTTTTACCCGTATTACGGCGAAGATTTCAGGGTCGAGTGCGCAACCGGCTCCGGCACCTACTCAGCCTCCGCGAAATAGTGATACGGGGCGTGGTCTCGGAGCGTCGCACCAGACCGGCTGGACCGGACTTATCGCGCTGCTGCTCCATCCGCGGTTCCCCGATGATCCATGCAGCCCGTCGGTCAACGAGAGAATGGAAGCCCATGCTCCCGGTGGGTGAAGCGGTGCCTGGAACTGCAGCTACAAGTTGGTGAGACGACGCGAGCGGGCCATACGGCGACCGGTGATGCCCTCCATGGAGACCATGGAGAGCAGCACTCAGGCTTTCCACGGTTCCGTCTCAAGCCATCGCGCTTAGGGTTTGGTTTTGAGAGCGCGATTCAGGCTTTCCGACGGTTCCGCCTCAAGCCATCGCGCTTAGGGTTTGGTTTTGAGAGCGCGATTCAGGCTTTCCGACGGTTCCGCCTCAAGCCATCGCGCTCT
>JAFAHH010000065.1 GCA_019237355.1 Acetobacteraceae bacterium
CGGTCCGGATCGCCCTCCAGGAACGAGACAACAACCTCGTGCCCCACATGCGGGATGTACACCCCGCCCCACCCGGCGCCAGCCCAGTTCTGCGCGACCCGCACCCAGCAACTGCTCTTCTCGTCCCGCTTGCCGCGCCGGTCCCAATGGAATTGCAGCTTCACCCGGCCATACTTGTCCGGATAGATCTTCTCCGCGGCTGGGCCGACCACGGTCGCGGTCTGCGGCCCATGCACGAACGGCCGCTCCGTTACCCGTGGCGGCCGAAACCGGGTATCCGCCGGGAACGCAACAAAGCTGTTCGTGTAGGTCGGCGCCTCCTCCGCCTCCGCAAAATAGCTGCGCTCGGAAGCTTCATGCACCACACGCGCCAAAACGTAGCTCTTGCCCACCTCCGAGGCGACATCATGCCGCGCCAGCTTGAACTTCGCGCCTGGGTGAAAGCTGGCGCAGACACTGCCGCCGGTAACTGTGTGATAGGCGGCCTCCTCCTCCTCGATCCGCAGCCGGGTGAGCGACTGGCCGTACGAAGCGTCCTGATACCGGCCGGGGTAATCGAAAATCTCAAAACTTTGCACGTTTGCCAGTTTCAGAACGCTGCGCTCCTGGGTGAGCAGGCTCGCCGAAGGCGTTTCAAAGTTGAAATCCTTCTGCGCGTAGCGGCCCGAACGGTACTCGTAAGCATGCCGCCAGCTCGTGATATCGCTCGGCTCGTATTGCAGAAACCGCACCTCGGCCTCGCCCGCCGGCTTGAAGGCAAGGTTGTGGTCGCCCAGCACTAGAACATGACGCCCCGCTTCGTGCCGGAAGAAACAGAAAAGCCCCACCTCCTCCATCCAACGCGAGACGAAATCAAACGCGGTTTCCCGGTACTGCACGCAGTATTCGAGTTTCGGATACGTCCCAGTCAGCCCGCTTGTCTCAAAATCGCGGAAGCCGAAATCGCTGAACACCTGCTTCAGCATGTCCGGCACGGTGATCTCCTGGAAAATGCGGCAATCGGCCGTGCGGGTGAGAAACCACAGCCAGGGCACGATTTCGGCGTGATACTCCCGGAACTCTCGCATCACGATGCGTCCGGCCTCGAACCGCTTCACGAAGCCATTGATGGGCGCGCGCTCCCCATCGCGCCGGGTAATCCATAATGTCACATTGCGCCCAACCAGGCTGCCGGGATTGATGTCCTGATCCTCGGAAATCATCGCGATTCGGAATCTGAACAGGCCCGAAATCTGCTCCTCGCCCGCAAGCTCGGTGAGCAGCAGCTTGTCCTTCCCAAGAGGCGTGTCGATCGCAATAAGCCGGCCGTCTTGCGTATAGGATCCCCCAGCGCCTGCGGAAGATTGGCGCTCGGCAACAAGGGTGTCGCCGGGTCGTTCCATGCTGTACCACCTCCCTCAGCCCAGGCTCAAAGGCATTATGGATAGAAGCGAGCCGGCGGAAAGTGACCTATGTCACAGGCTTGTTGTTCGCAGCGAATGCGCCAGGTGCGGTTCGAAGCTGGTCACGGAAGGCCGCCCAATGATAGGGCGGCCTGATGGAGTTCAAAAAACCTTAGGATGGGCTTCGGCCCAAAGCCATCAACGAGCATCGACCGATCGCCGCACGGATCAACGGCGGACGCGCCGCTCTCGCGATGTTATCCGCTACCGAGTTGTCAGTGCGGAATGATCCCGGGAATGATGTATTGCTGAATGGCCAGCAAAACGCCGAGCAACCCCGTCAGTATGACACTGTGCCAGAAGGTGCGGGCAAATACGATGCCCTCGCAGCCCTTGAGGTCGGTCACCGAAACTCCGGTCGCGATATTCTGGGGCGAGATCATTTTGCCCATCACGCCGCCGGAGGAGTTCGCAGCGGCGAATAGCACCGGGTTGAGGTTCAGCTCCTTCGAAGCCACCACCTGGAGATTGCCGAACAAGGCGTTGCCCGATGTGTCGCTGCCGGAAAGGAACACCGCAACCCAGCCTAGGAATGGCGAGAGAAAGATGAAAATATGCCCAGCCGAAGCGACCCCTCTCCCAAGCGTATAGGAAAGTCCCGAGTAATTCATGAGATAGGCGAGTCCCACGATCAGGGCCACGGTGATGATTGCCAGCCAAATCTGTCGGAACGTTTGGACAATGCAGGAGATGAAGTCGGCCAAGCCCATGCGTACCACGAGGGCGGTGATTATGTCGGCAACAAGAATAGCGGTTCCGGTATTCAGCAGCTCAAATCGCCAAATCGCGGCATAAGGCTTATTGCCATAGAGGGTAATGGAAATCGCGTTGTGCAGGCCCGGCCATTGGATGTCCGTTCGACCGAGCGCTGGGACATCAATTTCCGTCCACACGATTACCACGGCCGTGACGATGATCCAGGGCAGCCAGCCTTGCCAGGGAGGGACCTCGCTCGACGCGGTGGTCTGGAGGGATGCTGGTGCTTCGGCGCGCACAGCATCTGATACCGCGACGGGTGGCGCCCCTCCCCCGGGGTGGGGGTGCAGCGCCATTTCTTTCACCATGAACTCCGGATCTGGCGCCGGCCGCCAAACCTGCAGGAACAGGAGAGTGACAATCAAGGATCCGAGCGAAGACAGCACGTCCGTGAGCGCATAATTGAGAAGATTGGACGCGACAAACTGCGATATGGCGAAGCTGCCGCCCGCAACCAGCAACAGCGGCCACAGCGGCCGGATTGAGCGCAGCCCGCCGTACATTGTCATTACATAGAAGGGCAGCAGGAGTGCCATGAACGGCAACTGCCGGCCGATCATGGCGCCCAGTGTCGTTGCCGGAAGACCAGTGACGGCGCCGAGGACGGTGACCGGGGCACCAAGCGCGCCGAATGCAACCGGCGCGGTATTGAAGATCAGCACGAAGACCAGCGCCTCGAGGGCCGGGTAGCCGACGAGAATCAATAGAGAGCTGGTGATGGCGACCGGGGTTCCGAAACCGGCGATACCCTCCAACAAGGCGCCAAAGCAGAAGCCGATGACGACGAGGACGACCCGGCGGTCGTTGGGCATATGATGGATGACCCATTCCCGGAAGGCGTCGAACCGCCCCGACTCAACCGACACGTTGTAAAGCAGCAGCGCATTGACCACGATCCACATCACCGGCCAGATGGCAAATACCGCTCCGTTCGCGACTGAATCGAGTGCGAGGCCGACAGGCATGCCCCACACGAGTATCGCGATAACCAAGGCCACAATCAGCCCCACTAGGGAGGCCTGCCAGGCTGGCCGGCGCCAAACGCCCAGCATTATCAGCACCGCCACAATCGGCAGTATGGCGACTAGGAAGGAGGGTCCGAGAAGACCGGCAACCGGTGTTAGTTGTTGTTGGAACATGCGCTCCCATCCCCGGCTATTCGTTTTATCTTTAATTCATGACCGGCTTCCGGTAGCGTGACAATAGCCGGGAGGCTTGCAAAACCGGCTTCTTGGCGCTTCCCTGAACATCTAGGAGCGCGGGTTATGGGTGCAGAGGCCTTCGTCATCGCTACCGCCAGACAAGATGTGCACCCCTTTGAGGTGCATTGCCGGGACTTCCTAGCCCGCATCCGCGAGGAGGGGCGGTACCGCACCTTCATAGATCTGCAAAAGGTCCGGCGCGACTTTCCAGTTTACGAATGGGCGGTGCAGGACCGTCGCGAAAAGGTCGTGGTCTGGTCCTCCAATGACTATCTCGGGATGGGGTGCTCGCAAATCACCTGCGACGCGGCCTCCCGGGCCATTGAGGAACACGGCGTGAGTTCCGGGGGTACCCGGAACGTATCGGGCACGAGCGCGTATCACACCGCCCTTGAGCGCGAGCTGGCCGA
>JAFAHH010000745.1 GCA_019237355.1 Acetobacteraceae bacterium
ATGGCAACGGTGGAAATTGCAAGGCACCTCAGATGCGCGTGGTTCGAATCATGACCCGTTTGGGCACCGTAGCCCCGGCTGACCCACCACGATTCATTCTCGGACCCGCATGACCTCGTTCGGAAGCGAAAATTCGCCCATTCCGGAAGTGATTGTCCAGAAAATATGGGGTTGGCAACGGCAAAGAGACCGGGCCCGCACAGTCCGACTAGTGCTCGCAGCCCTTGCAGGCGTTTCCTGGATCTTGGGCTTCGCGTTGGGCGAAGACTCAAGCGGAGGCGGGCGGTTTGATTTTCTGAACACACACTGGCCAGCCTCAAAGATGTTTGCCGATGCGCCATTCCTGATGGCTCTGCGCGAAGACCCTTCGGCGACGCCGCCCCTGCATCACATGCTGATGGCAGCGCTGCCATGGGTGCATGACGAATTTGCCTACCGGCTCACCGGCTTCGCGTTTGGAACAGCGGTGCTTGTGGCGTTCGCGATTGCCGTGCGCCGGCGTTTCGCGCTGGTGTGGCCTGACGGGAGCCTAGCTTTGCTCGCTACTGGGGCGGTTGCACTCTCGCCGGGGCTGCGATCAGCATCCTTTTGGGGCAACACTGATGTCCTACCGCTGCTCTTCACCGCGTTGACCGCCTTATTGTTGCGTGATCGTAGTACCGGGACCTGGCACAGCAGCGCAACGCCTACTCGGATTGGCGGCGTCGCGCTTTTGAGTGCGGCCGCTTTCTACACGCGGCAAAATTTTATTTTCCTGCCGCTCTTTTCATTTTGGATCCTTGCAGTGCGCAGCCGGGCGCCATTGGTGCCGTTATGCTTCACCTTCGGACTAACAGCCGTCCCGGCGCTAGCTCTGTTCGGCCTATGGCGCGGGCTCACCCCTCCCGCCGTACAAGCGGAACGGATGCATGCGCTTGACCAACTGGCTAGCGGCAGCGCGCCAGACTTAACCAGCTTCGTTTATCTCGGGGCCATGGTGGCGCCGTTTGCATTACCATTTCTGGTCGCCAGGAAATCTCCTCCGGGGCGATGGAAGCCAATTCTCCTGGGGTATTGCGTACTTGGGGCGGTCCTCTTCTTGTGCTTCCGCCACATGCAGCTAAGCCCCCTTGGGGGTGGTGCCGTGACCAAGTTGGGTCTGCTCCTTGGGCCCGCAGGCCTGCCAGTCGTGCTGGCGCTTGCAGCGCTTGGATGGTGCTGCATTGGAGCGGCCCTGGCGGCAAGCGCGGATAACGCAGTATTATTCGGGTTTGCTGCTTTCCCTCTTTTGGTAATCGGGACGCTGTATCAGCGCTATCTTGATCCGTTGGCCTTTATCCTGGTTCTCCTCTTGGCTTCACCGCCCCTTGCACCGCCGCTGGTCACAGAGCGGAGCGTGGTGGCCAGCTATATGCTTTTTATGTTCTTTGAAGTGATGGGCATCCTCTGGTACATGCTCCTGGGACATACGTAAGGTTGCAACATTAATATAGGCTGACACGGAACGAGTCTCCCGCCAGTCAGACGTCTATGGAGGCCTGAAACGAACATGGTCGTCGCGATTTTGGTGGACTCGAAACTGACTTCTGAGGAGGTCGTTGGCCACCTCGTGCGGGCGAACCTCTCCGGCAGCGACCATAGCGTGCCCCAAGGCTGAGGACGGCCGGGTGTCGATCAAATTCCCTCCTGTCCGACAATCATGCAGGGCATGCCGGTGCGCTTGATCCGGTTACAAGCCTGTTGGGCGCCCTCTGCCGAAAGCCCCGTCAGCCGTGCGCGGAACAGTACACCCCCATTTGGCCGCTGGGCGACGCCGATCTTGGTCTCAGCAGAAACCAAGACCGCCGAGCGCTGGGCTGCTGCGGCCGCTTCCCGCGCAAGCCCTGGAGTTTCATAAGCGCCCACTTGAATCGTCCAAGTCCGTCCGCCTCCAATCGGCTTTGAGCCTCGGGGCAGTTCATCCGCGTAAGCAGCCCCGACGACGAACCGATAATTTGGCTCACGTCGGGGTGGTGGATTCGGCTCGCGCCGAGGCAGCTGCACCGGGGACGGATCAACTGCAATGGTGGGCGGAGCAGCCTCCTGCCGCGCAGGTGGAGGAGTCCGCCCGAGAGCTGATGCGGTCGGGACCGGGTCCTCAAGCGCCGGCAACACCTCCGCCGTTACGACGGCCGGCTGCGTCGGTTCTGGCTCCGGAGGCGGCTTAGGCTGCCCGGCCGCATAGGCCGGAAGCGGCCCGCCAGTAGGTGTGCTGCCCCCAAGCCGCGGTGCAACTGCAGCGACGTAAAGCGTGGTTTCATCCGGCAATGGCGCCCCAGTGGCGAGGTAGTCCTCCAGCCGGTGCGGCCCAGCGTTATAGGCCGCCAAAAATCCTGGCGACCCATACCGGTCATACATCTCTCTTATGTAAGCGGCCCCCGCCATGATGTTGTCGTGCGGATCATAGGGGTCATTCCCCAAGCCATAGCGTTCCCGGAGCATTTCGTAGGTCTCGGGCATGACCTGCATCAGCCCCATCGCCCCAGCCGAGGAGGTGGTAAGCTGACCGTCAAGATATTGCTGGCCACCGGACTCCTGCTGCATCACCCCCCGAATCCATTGCTCCGGGATTTGATGCCGGGTCGCGGCCTCGCGGACGAAGGGACCCCAAGGGTCCTCAGGCGGCCCTGGTGCGCGGTAGTTTCCCCGAACCTCGAAATGGGATCTTGCGCCATGCTGGGCAGCACATGCCGAAAGCATTGCGACGCATGCGAGGACGACAAGCGCCCGTGAGCCCCATTGCAAGCCCGGCCTCCTTCTTCCAGGGCGGTCCTACAGGCACTATGAGCAACTCGTCTGAGAATGTGCTGAACTTACCGGTCCAGGCCGTCGAAAAGCTTGGCTTCGTGACCCAAATGCAACGCATCCGTCGGCCAAAAAACCAAGGAGCAAGCCGTGAGCGAAGCCTGCATCATCGGATGGGCGCATAGCCCATTTGGCAAACTGGAAGATCCTGATGTTGAGAGCCTGATTGGCCGGGTCGCTGGCGCAGCCTTGGCCGATGCCGGGATCGAACCAACGGAGATCGACGCGATCTTCGTGGGCCTGTTCAATAACGGGTTCTCGACACAGGATTTCCCCTCGTCCCTCGTCCTGCAGCACTTGCCGGAGCTGCGCTACAAGCCGGCGACTCGATTCGAAAATGCCTGCGCAACCGGCACTGCCGCCATTCATGGGGCGCGAGATTACCTGGCGGCAAGCCGCGGGAGGTTTGCTCTGGTGGTCGGGGCGGAGAAAATGACCGCGACTCCGGGACCGCAAGTGCACGATGCCCTGCTGCACGCCTCCTACCGGAAGGAGGAGGGCGATATCCCGAATGGCTTCGCTGGCGTGTTTGGGCGGATTGCCGAGCGTTATTTCCAGCGTTACGGGGATCAATCCGACGCGCTCGCGGCCATTGCCGCAAAAAACCATAGAAACGGGGTGGATAATCCTTATGCCCAGCTTCGCCGGGACCTGGGTTACGAATTCTGCCGCACACTCAGCGAGAAGAATCCCTATGTGGCGCAGCCGTTGAAGCGCACCGATTGCTCGCTCGTGTCGGATGGCGCTGCGGCCGTGGTGCTGACGGATGAAGAAACCGCCCGCAAGATGGGCAAAGCCGTGCGGTTCCGGGCGGCCGTGCAGGTGAATGATTTCCTGCCGATCTCCCGTCGCGATATTACCCAATTCGAGGGTGCACGCGAGGCGTGGAAGCGGGCACTCGATATCGCGGGGCTAAAGCGCGAGGATCTCTCTTTTGTGGAAAGCCATGACTGCTTCACCATCGCCGAGCTGATCGAGTACGAAGCAATGGGGCTTACCCCACCCGGCCAGGGTGCCCGCGCGGCCCTCGAAGGCTGGACGCGCAAGGATGGAAAATTCCCGGTCAACCCCTCCGGCGGCCTCAAGGCCAAAGGCCATCCGATTGGCGCCACGGGCGTCTCGATGCATGCCCTTGTCTCGATGCAGCTCACTGGGCAGGCGGGCGGCATGCAGCTTCCGAAAGCCGAGATCGGGGGCGTGTTCAACATGGGCGGCGCGGCGGTTGCGAACTATGTCTCGATCCTAGAACCGCTTCGCACGTGATCCGGGCTGATGCCGCGATCAGCCCGGCGCTTACCAGACCACCCGGCCGTAACCTAGCCGACCGGGTCTGGTCCTGGCACGAGAACGGAACGGGCGTGCCGGCCGTGGCCGGGTCGCTGCCGGGCGGATCGAATGTCTGTCGGCGCGAGATCGAAGAGTGTTGTTGAGGACATCCGGCAATCACGGAGGCGTGCGTGGTTGGCATGCCTGACCCAGAATGAGGAGAATCGGGCGTTGCCGTGCTGGTTGCACACGAATCGGTGAACGAATCGGATCTGTTGGGTCATCTCGAAGGGCGGCCTTCTAAATCTAAATGACGGTCTCGTTCCGCATTTGGGATGGAGCTTCCCAAATCGGGTTACGGCAAGCGAGCGGAAACCCGAGCTGAACCCTCACCTCGAGGAGAGCATATGACCGCACAAATCACCGAGTATCACGCGCACATTTACTACGATCCCTCGAGCACGCGCGATGTTGCTGAACGGCTGCGTGAAGAGGCGGGGCGGCTTTTCACCGTTCGCCTCGGACGGATGCACGATCAGCCGGTCGGACCGCACCCACAGGCGATGTTTCAGATCGCCTTTACACCTGAGCTGTTTGACAAGCTGGTACCTTGGCTAATGCTCAACCGGCGAGAGCTTACGGTTCTCGTTCATCCTGAAACAGGGCGCCCGAGGAGCGACCATCTCCACCACGCCTTCTGGATGGGCTACATACTACCTCTTAAGGCGGAGGTGTTACCAGAAACGGATTGAGGTGACGCGACGATGGGGTCGCAACAGGGCGAGACTTGTACCAAGTAATGCCGCGCTAGCCGCTAGCGTATAAACCGTCATACCGATGAACGCCCCAGCAAGCCAGTTGTAGTCTTCCGTGCTCATTCTGCACCACCTGCACATTGCGGCTTCCCAACGTGACATTCTGTTAAGTGTTGCGCCCACTGCAGGGGTTCCGCAAGCGAATGTAGCGAACTTCCGTAAAGAATCCGTTACAGTGTGGCCGCAAAGCCGAAGAGGGCACGCCTAGATTGGGACTGGCAAAAATTAAACATCCTTTAGTATGCGTGAATTTAGGCATTCCGTGGCGCAGGCGAGTCGATAGCCGACGCACTAGAAAAGGTTGTCAGACAGATCGCGATCTGGTGAAGGGCTGGAGGCGATTCATCGGCTCGTTCAATGCCCCAGCCGATAGGCAGCAAACGGAAGCCCGGGCAGCGTCGCCTGGCTTCCAACCGAGCGACACCAAGCTGCCAGCTCAAAGGCAGCCGCGAAACTTGGCCGTTCAAGTACTCGAGCCGTACACTCACAGCACCGATACTGTTGGCCAGATCGGTGATACCGCGACAATCGCCGCAGGAATGGCAATAAGCTGATCTTCCATCGGGTCCATGCGGCGATCTGGTCCAGGGGTCACAATCGCTTCGGTGAGCACCTCAACCTTCAGCACGGGCTCAAGTGAATCCTCGGCGGTATGGGAGCATGGGCAGCGGCTATTCTCGACCTGATCCCGAGGTACGCTGCCAACCAGGTCTCCCGATTGCGGAGAGGTGAATGGAATGAAACGAAGCAAAGCCCTTGCCCTCTCCCTCGCAACGACGTTCGTGATCGGCCTCACCTTGTTTGGGTCCGCCGGCCGGTTCGGCATCCCAGCATTTTGGGCTTATATGGCGGTAAACGCCGCCATATCGTTGACGGCGATATTCATGCTTGACCCGGCGCTTATCGATGAGCGGATCAGACCGGGGGGTCAGGCCCTACCGATCAGGATGTGGCTCGTCTGGCTTTTGCTGCTCGTCCATTGGTGCGCTGCAGGTCTTGACAGGGGAAGGCTGCACTGGACCGATACGGTGCCTTTTTCAATCCAGATCACCAGCTTCGTGCTCTTCGCCGTCGCGTCGGCGGCGGCCCTATGGGCGATGCAGGTCAACCAATTCTTCTCGTCAGTCGTCCGCCTCCAGCCCGAACGAGGCCAATTCGTCGTCACCACCGGACCATATCGCCTGATCCGGCATCCAGGTTATGCGGCGGGGATCGTATTCGCGTTAAGCAGCGGGCCGGCGCTCGGCTCCTGGCTGGCCGCGATTACTGCGGCGCCTGCCATTCCGCTCCTGCTTTGGCGAACAATTTCCGAGGATCGATTTCTGCAAGACGAGCTACCCGGTTACCTCGCCTATGCGGAACGTGTGCGCTACCGGCTCGTGCCCGGCCTGTGGTGAAGCAACGTCACGCCGCAGCAACCGCGGGCCCTCGATCCAGCGATGCAAGTTGGGATATTAGAGCACGATCGCTTGAGGCGGAAACGTCGGAAAGCGTGAATCGTGCTCTCGAACAAGACTCGCTAGAGCATGTTTGTTTCTGCTAAAAACAAACATGCTCTAAGCCGCACGGCGGAAAGCGTCCCGATCTACCAACGGAATCTGCGGCCTCTTGCCCGAGAACAGGTCCTCGATGGTAAGGATCTGAAGCTTGCGCACTCTCTGATCATAAGGCGGTTCATAAAATCCGGCCTTTAACGCTTCGGTCTTCATTGGGCCGGTTGGCTGCGCCAGCGTGATAAAGATCCCGACCTTCGCCTTCTCCCGCTCAATCACATGCGCAAGATCGCGGATCATCGAAACGTTCACGTTATCACCGCCTTTGACCGACACAACGGCCTTCTCGGTCGTCTTCGCGTCGGGCTTGAAATAAATATGCCCGTCGATACCGCTATCCGCCCCCTTCTTCTTGCCCCCACAGGGGATGGCGTCGACAAGTGAAACAGCCCACCATTGGAATTGATACTTGTCCCGTGCAGCAAGTGCTCTCGCGCCGTCCAGGTCTTTGGGCGTGCCGTGAATCTCGAAAGCGATTCCGGGGAAGGCGTCCCGCAACCGCTTTTCCATCAGCGATATCGCTAGGTGGGTAATGTCAATTCCTGCCCATGCCCGGCCGAGTTTCTGTGCAGCGTGAATCGTGGTCCCGCAGCCGCAAAATGGGTCCAAGATGAGATCGCCCTCATTGCTCGAGGCGCGGATGATGCGCTCCAGCAAGGCAAGCGGCTTCTGCGTCGGGTAGCCCAGGCTTTCACCGCTGCTGCCGTGTAAATGCTCGATATCGTCCCAATCGTCCGTGACTGGCTGCCCCTGCATCTCATCCAAATATCGCTTGAGACGCGGAACTGCGCCGGGCTTGGACTGGAAAATCAGCCCGTCCTTACGGGCACGCTCCATGCGGTCGCGCGTCCATCTCCAAACGCGCGTCACACCCAGGAATTCGTACGTCAGATTGGGCCTGTCCTTAGCCGGGCTTGTGAGGTTATCAAGCTGATATCGCCTTCCATCTGGGTCAGCGAAGCGATAGAATTTCTCGATATAGGCGGGGTCGTATTCAGCGAAAATTTTGTTAAAGGTTACGGTCCCGCCTTTGGAGTAGCGCAGGATTACGTCTCGGCAGTTCGGGAAGTTTACGCGATTGGTGCTCTTCGGCTGCGACCGCAGCCAGGATATTTCGTTGCGAAACTTGCTGCCGCCAAAAATGGCATCCATCAGGACTTTCAGGTAGTGACTGGCGGCCGGATCGCAGTGCAGATAAATCGTGCCATCGGGCTTCAAAACCCGGTGCAATTCGATGAGCCGGACGGCCATCATAGTAAGATAGGCCATCATGTCGCTCTCTCTCAGGAAGGCACGCATCGCTCGCAGCATCTCAGCCGCGTCGCCCTTGCCGCTCTGCATCACCTCATCGAATGCCCTCTCAGAGCTTTCATTCCAATGCCAAGTATCTTGGAAGGCTTTGATCTGTGCCCGCGATTGTTCTCCGCTTAGGCTGCGAAAAAAGATATTATAATTGGCCTGGCTATTGAATGGCGGGTCTAAATAAATCAGGTTAATGCTTTGGTCGGCGATCTTCTCTCGTAGAACTTGGAGGTTGTCTCCATAAAATAAGTGGTTGCCGGATATTAACTTTAGATGATGATCGGGAGCCGCCGCCGTATTTTGCCTGTTCGCCATGGGGCGACGGGAAATAAGGCTTGAACGTTAACACGATCCTAAGCCCGACCAAGTCAGTTACTGCGACCAGCTACAGCGGCGCAACGCCCGGGCGCGGCCGATCCGTTGCCGCCTTGAATCCGGTGCAGCGCCTTACTCCGCCGCAACCGCCGGCCTAGCATGCAGCCGGTGCAAGGCGCGGTCGATCCATTGCGCCGTCAATTTCTCCTGCAAGCTATTCTGGAACAGCCGCTCGTGCAGCGCGTTGAAATCCACCTGGTCGAGCAATTGATCCTGGTTGAAGCAGGAGAACACCACGGTCCGCTCGCCCGTCCTTGGATCGAGATGCGGCTGCAGGCACTGGGCGCAGACCTCCTTCATCATGCACTGCATCGGGCTGTTGATCGAGCCAATCGCGGTGTGCCCGCGCTGCAGATAGGGCGCTAGCACGCCATGCCGTGCGATCCCGACCGCCTGCATCATCCGGTGCGAGCCGATGGCGATTATATGGCCGGCCTCACCGAGTGGGATCGCCGGCGCGCCAAGCCGCCCGGCGCCATAGGCCGCCATCGCCTGAACGATATTGCCAACGAAACTACGGTCCTGCGGCCGGGCAGGGTTCGGGGTAAAGCCGGGCGCCTCGTCGCAGCACCAGACGATCACGTCAGCCGCGCGCTCGATCTCCGCCACCTTGTAGCGGTCACGAACCTTCTTATACCCCGCGAAATAGATCAGCCGCGACCCGGCCGCGCGCAACGCGGCGCCGATCGAGAACAGCACCGCATTGCCAAGCCCGCCCCCGACCAGCGCCACTGTGCTATTCGCATGAATCTCGGTCGGCGTTCCGGTTGGCCCCATCAACACCACGGGCTCACCAGGCTTGAGCAGGGCGCA
>JAFAHH010001018.1 GCA_019237355.1 Acetobacteraceae bacterium
CCGGGCGAGCAGGCAGCTCACATTGAGCTCGCTACCGCCGATCCCGACTTCGAACAGCCGGGCCTGGTCGATCCGCTGGCCGCCGGGCGGCGAGAGCCGCATCAAGGTTTCCCCAAGAGTGAGGAGATCATAGCGGCCCGCCTCGGAAGCGTTCATCCGCGCATCACCTGCGGGGCCGTGCATTTCGCCATGGCATTCCCTCGCCTTGTTATCGTCAGCCTATCGCAAACCGGGTTCCGGTGCTGTGGCGCCCCGCCGATGCGCCTGCGCTGATATACGCGGCGTGCCGGGCCCACCACCCCCGGCGCCCGCGCGATTTTCCCTGCTTTAGCAGCGGAAAAAACTCTTAGTTCCCTGCACAAGACCCCTCTCGCGAACCAAGTTTTACGCCCAATCAGTGATTTGACCAGATTTTGACGCCCCATCCGGCAGCGGAATTGCAGCGGAAATTCGCAGCGGAAACGCAGCCGAAATGCAGCGGAATAGCAGAGGAATTTACCCGAGGCATGCGCGAGGTCCGCGCCCATTTCGATAAGGACACCGATTCGCTTCCGCAGTCAGCGAATCAAAGAATGGAATTCGGGATCGGCCTGATCGGGCGCGGTCGAGCAGATCGCCGCACTATGATCCAATAACTTGTGGATATCGCGCGCGAGGTCTGGACTGTTAGAGCTCGGCGCTGTTTGCTAGGCATCAGGCGATCGATGGTAATTCCCCCTGCTCGATCGCCGATCCTCGAAAACCCCGGCCCCCCTGCCGGGGTTTTCTCGTGAGAACCGTGATCCTGGGCAAATCCAACACAGCCGCGCCTTTGGCACCCGTTGTCGCCGCTATATGCGCTGCCGAAATCCTCAGCCTGGCAGGATACTCGATTGTGCCGGCGCTGCTGCCGCAGTTCATCGAGGCCTGGACTCTAACCAACACGCAAGCCGGTTGGCTCGCGGGCATCATCTCGGCCGGCTACATGCTCGCCGTCATTCCTCTCGTCAGCCTGACCGATCGCTGGCCGGCTCGGCAGATCTATCTCGCTTCGAGCGCCCTGAGCGCGCTGTCCTGCTTTGGCATGGCGCTGAGCAATAGTCTGTTCCCGGCACCCGGATTCCGCGCTTTAGCCGGAACCGCCGTGGCCGGCATGTATATGCCAGGCCTCCGCGCGCTGACGCACAATGTCGAGGGAGCAACGCGTGCCCGCATTGCAGCGTGGTACACCAGTTCGTTCACCGTAGGCGCCTCGCTGTCGTTCCTGTTCGGCCGCATCGGAATGCTGCTGGGCTGGCGCAGCGCTCTTGTTATCGCCGGCATTCTCGGCGCCGCCGGCCTGTTGACTGCCTGGGCGGCATTGCCCGGCGGGGATTCCCGGCGCGAGGAAGAGCCTCAACCCGTGCTCGACTTTCGCCCGGTCCTCGCGAACCGGGATGTCCTTGCCCTGATCGTCGGCTACGCCGCGGCAATCTGGGGCTGTGTCGGGTTGCGGCAGTGGATTGTCGTCTTCCTTACTTTCTGTGCCGGCGATCAGGCCGATGTTGCCGCACAATCCTGGATGATCCTGGTCACCGGAGCGGTGATCAATTTTCTCGGTGTCGCCGCCGGTCTCATTGGCAACGAGCTCACGATCCGTTACGGCCTGCGCATTATTGGTACCCTGGTCTTCGTGCTCTCGGCCTTTGCCGGTGGTTTGTTCGGCTTTACGGCGATGCTGCCCTACATCGCCGTGCTCGGACTTTCTGTGGTTGCCGGCTTCATCGTGCAGGGCAACTTTTCGAACCTCACCTCGGGTGTGCTTGCCGTGGCTGACCCGCAGTACCGAGGGGCGACGATTGGGCTTTATTCCTGCATCGGCTTCGCAGCCGGATTCCTCGGAACGCTCCTGTTTGGCGTCACACTTGATCAATTCGGCGGCACATCAAAACTCGCGGCTTGGGTGGTGAGCTTCGGCACCTGCGGGCTCGCATGCCTGGCCGGTGCCGCCGCCACCATGTTTCTGCCTCGTGACATCTGGCACCGGTGAGAATACCGCTACGCAGTCCGTAACCAACCGGCCCGAAAATCTTGACCTCCGCGGCTATCGGGAATCAATATCGAGTTTCAAAATGCCTGACGGTCGATTCCTCTACGCCGGGCTGATCCGGCTGCATGTCCTGCATCATGCAGTAAAGGAGCCGGTCTACGGGCTGGCGATGATCGAGGAATTGGCACGGCACGGCTACAAGCTCAGCGCCGGCACGCTGTATCCGATCCTGCACGGCCTCGAGGAGCGCGGGTACCTGACCTCGAGCGAGAAACGGTCGGGGAGCGTCGCCCGCCGCATCTATCGGGCGACCCCGTTGGGTGAAGATGCGCTCGCTGCTGCGAAACTGAAGGTGCGCGAACTCTTTGGCGAATTGTTCGAGGAGGATGCTGAGGAAGCCCGGCCATGATCAGCGGGCGAATCGTGCTCGATACGCGAGCATGGGGATGGACCATCCTCGTGCGCATGCTCGTCGGTTTGATTTCGCCAATGAGGCGACCACGGTTGGAACACGGCACCAA
Source organism: Acetobacteraceae bacterium (assembly GCA_019237355.1). GTDB lineage: Bacteria > Pseudomonadota > Alphaproteobacteria > Acetobacterales > Acetobacteraceae > JAFAHH01. The sequence continues at coordinate 2,530 of JAFAHH010001018.1, forward strand.
CCGGGTTTCATAAGGAATAATGGCTGATGAGTGCAGTAATCGAAGCCACTGAAACGCCCCTTCATCGCGGTTCAGCGCTGGAAGTCCTGCGCGTTTTCACGAGACTCGGATTGACGAGTTTCGGCGGACCGGTAGCACATCTCGGTTATTTCAGGACCGAATTCGTCGAGCGCTCGAAATGGCTGGATGAAGCACATTACCTGGATATCGTCGCACTGTGTCAATTCCTGCCTGGCCCGGCGAGCAGCCAGACCGGCATTACGATCGGCATGCTGCGCGCCGGGTTGCCCGGCGCGCTCGCCGCCTGGATAGGCTTTTCCGGGCCGTCCGTCCTGGCGATGATTCTGTTCGCCTACGGCGTCGCGACGCTCGGTGATATCGCCAATGTCCCCTGGTTGCACGGCCTCAAAATTGTTGCCGTTGCCGTTGTCGCTCAGGCCGTGTGGGGCATGGCGCGGAATTTATGCCCCGACCGGGAACGCGCCAGCATTGCAGCGGGTGCATCGCTGCTCGCGCTCGCTGCGCCTACGTGGGCGGGACAAATCGGCGCGATCGTGGCGGGTGGACTGATCGGTTGGGTTCGCTTTTCCGCACCCGGCGTGACCGAGGCTGCGCCTATAACGGTGCGGATTGCCCGCCCGCTGGCGATCATTTCATTGGTGACATTTTTTATTTTGCTATTCGGGCTCCCAGTGCTGGTTGCGGCGACCGGGAGCCATCTTGTCGCGCTGATCAGCAGTTTCTATCGCTCCGGCGCATTGGTCTTTGGCGGCGGGCATGTCGTTCTGCCGCTGTTGCAGCATTCGGTGGTGCCGCCCGGATGGGTCGGCAACGACGCATTCCTCGCCGGGTACGGCGCGGCGCAGGCAATGCCGGGGCCACTGTTCACCTTTGCGGCCTATCTCGGGACCGTCATGGGTCCGCCACCGAATGGTTGGCTTGGCGGGTTGATCTGCGTTTCGGCGATCTACCTCCCCTCGTTCCTGCTGCTCCTGGGCGTGCTGCCGTTTTGGGACACCTTGCGAC
>JAFAHH010000470.1 GCA_019237355.1 Acetobacteraceae bacterium
ACGCCGACCTCAGCGATGATGGTGGCCGCGATCCGGTCGTCAACGCCCGGGATACGCCTAAGCAGCGCTCGTTGTGACTGGAAGGGCTGCATCTTATCCTCGATTTGCGCATCCAGAGCGCTGATATCCGCCTCGATCGCGGCCAATCGACGGAGATGGAACGCGAGAATGTAGCGATGGTGATCGGTCAGCCGACCCGCAAGCGCGCGGGCCAGGGGCTGAAGCTTGCGACGCAGCCGTCCCTTTGCCAGATTGGCCATCGCTTCCGGACTGGCAGTGTTCTCGACGAGCGCCTCGAGCATCGCCAGACCAGAGACGCCGAACGGCCACAACGCTCGCGAGCTTGATATTGGCGGTCTCGAGGAGCTTGAGCGTGCGATTCCGTTCAGTTATCAGCGCCTCCGAAAGTGACCGGCGTAGCCGCGCCAAGTCGCGCAGCTCCCGAATTGCAGGGGGCGGCACAAAGCTAGGCTTGATCAGTCCGTGTCGGACTAAGTCGGCAATCCACTCGGCGTCCTTCACGTCGGTCTTTCTGCCTGGAACCACCTTGATGTGGTGCGCAGTGCCGACGATCAGCGTGAAGTGACCTTCAAGGATGGCGTAGACCGGTTTCCAGTACACGCCAGTGCTCTCCATCCCAACATGGGTGATGTCGAGCGAGGCCAGCCAATCGCGCAGCGCCTCGAGATCGTTTGTTACAGTAGAGAAGGTCCGGAGTTCTTTGCATGGCCTGCGTCTCTCTTGTCCGATCAGAACACATGCGACCACTGAGCCTTGGTGAACGTCCAGGCCAGCGGAGCGCTCCACGATCGCTTCCATCCGTTGCCTCCGTCGCTAAGGGCGACCGCAGCGCCGCAAGTCGAAGACAGAGACTGCCCCACGTGCTGGCCCATCAATGGGCCGCGACACTCGGTGATACCTGGATTGCGGCGCGGATCGATCTCGATTGCGGGATCACATCACCTAGTCACCTCCGACCTCTTGCGATCGCCGACCAGCAGCTTACACCGTTGAAGCCGGGAGCGCATTTTCATCCTCCGGAGATGGGCGCCGCGCCCAGTCAATCTCGATTGTGAGCCGAGATGCGCAGGACCGCCATTACTACCCTGCCCAGGCAAGGCTACGATGCCGGCTCAACAAGGGGGAACGTAGGGAATGAGCCTCAAGCTTGTGCCCAATCCGGCAAACGTCTTGCAATTCCCCCCGGAGCGAATAAAGCAGCCCACGGTGCAAATGGTCAAGCAAGCCGCGCCTGGCCGCGCGCTGGTCGCCTCGATCCTGGAAGAAAGGGGGCTGCCGGCTACGGACCTCCAGCAAAGATTCGTACTCGATACCGCCCGGCAATTGGCTTTACTGGACCGATGCTGGGGCGTGATGGCGCCATCATGCAGCTCCGCGCCGCGCTCGATGCCCATCTGAAGCAAGCGGGTCAGGCTTGCTCGGATTACCGGGAGGCAGCCGACCAGATGATCGCGCTGGAGGTGCGGGCTGAGGCGCTGCATTGGCAAAAGCCCTGGCTGCGCGGAACCCTAGCCGGCGAGGTATATCGGGCGCGCGCCGAATTCCGAAACCGCGCGCTCGCAGCCCGGGCAGCCGCCGACGCCGCTCTGGGTGTTGCCGAAGGCCTGGCTTGTTACATTCGGAGCGCGCCGGGAATGCCGGCCGAAAGCTGGCAGCTCACTCTTCCACTCGCCATTCCGGTCACCCACGGCGGGTAACGGTTCGCAATCAAACTGGCAAGCCCGGCACGAGTTTTGCGGCCCGGGCTTGTTCATGCGCGTCAGTCTGCGGCTGCCCTGTCATCCGGTGCGGGGTTGACGCTTTCCTTCAGAACCTTGTTTGGCCGGAAGCGCACCGTCTTTGTAGCGCGAATGGTAATCGTTTCACCGGTCTGGGGATTGCGGCCCTGGCGCTCTCCGCGCTCCGCAACATCGAATACCCCGAGGCCGGCTAATCGTACTTCCTGGCCAGATGTAAGTGCTTGGGTGATGGCCTCAAATGCTGCTTCCATGGCCTGACCGGCCTGAGTTTTTCCGAGACCCGTCGCCGCGGCTACCTTTTCGATCAGTTCAGATTGATTCATTCGCAACCCTTCTCCTCAGCTTAGCTGAACATGCAAAAAGCGAGTGGATTCGCGCCAGGACAGGACTGCCGCGAGGCCTTTCAAAAAGGCGGGATACTGGCAGGTTGAATATCGAATCATCCAGCCCGGCTGAATTCCTTAGGAGTGACGCCGCCTTGAGGCGACTGCCCAGCAGAGTTTATGCTTCGAGCAGCAACGCAGTGACCCGTTCCGGGGACGATCCCGCGCCGTCGGTGAGCCTAAGGCCGCATGCACCTACGAGGATGCTAATCTCGCAACTCCGGCGAACGGCCGCGGGGCGCCGCGACAACACGGTGAGCTACCCGCCCTGCCATCTCCGCCAGCCGGGCTAAAGACCATTCACCGATGCAGGATTGAGGCGGTCTCGCGCCGAATGACAGCCATTCCTGGACCAGCAACAGGAGGAACTCGATATACCAATGTCCTACCTCGGCTTGCGCTTGACGCCGCACGGGCATCTTGTGGCCGAAAGGGCCGAAGATGTGCCACCGATGGATGAAACGGTGATGGCACGTCTGTTGGACGCGTTTAACCGGGGCAGCGGATACGGACTGCTGCGGCTTGGAGCAGGTGAGGTCGGGAAGGCGTTGCCTCCGGTTTTTGCTTGGTGGCGGGAGTTTGCAGGGCGCTTCGTTACGGCGGTGTGCCTTCAATCCTCGGACGAGGGGATCTCTTTGTCCTCTGTCCCGCGGCTCGTGGCGTCACCATCCGAAGCGGATCTCGCCAGCTTGGTGCTGATGGCGCCGATGATGCCGGGTTCCGAATATCTTTCAGCGGACACCTTGCGGTCGCTGTGGGTAGAGCTGGAGAAGGCGTTCGCGAGCTCGCTCGCCGCAGCGAACACGAGCTTGAAGAACTTCTTGAAGGATTTGCATCCAGCCTGGAATCTGGTTGGACGGGTGCATTTCAATCTTGCGGAAAATCACCGTGATCCGCAATGTCCGTTTGCTTTCATGGCAACCTATACGACCCAGCTCTCGGCGCAGGCCAAGGCCCGGCACCTGCCGCTCGGCCACGCTCTACGGGAGTACGCGGCGAACAAAGACAAGCTCCTCTCTCTGCTTGTGCCGGTGCAGCGTGCCGCCGAGGCGTGCGCCTGGCTCAAGCCGATGATCGATACAGCGGAGATTTTTCACCCGCTCCGATGGACTCCGCAGGAGGCGTCGGACTTTCTCGCAAGCGTGCCCGACTTGGAGGGCGCCGGTGTGGTCATCCGCATGCCGGCCTCCTGGCGTGCGAATCGCCCGCCGCGTCCGCAGGTCACGGCAACGATCGGCACCCGGCCGCCATCTTCCGTCGGTCTCGACGGATTGCTCGATTTTCGTATGGAGATGACGCTCGAAGGTGAGCCGCTAACCGAGGCGGAGATCAGCACACTGCTTACCGGAACGGACGGCCTTGTGCTGTTGCGCGGCCAATGGGTCGAAGTTAACCGTGAACGACTTGAACGCGCGATAAGCCAATTTCGTCGAGCAGAAGAACTGGCCCTGCAGAACGGGCTGACCTTCGCCGAAGCGTCACGAATGCTGGCGGGCGCGGCGGTCGTTGAGGAAGAAGCGGATGTTGCCGCCCCCGAATGGTCGCGGGTGACTGCGGGACCCTGGCTTGCAGAGACACTGAGCGCGCT
>JAFAHH010000199.1 GCA_019237355.1 Acetobacteraceae bacterium
CTAGAACCGCATACCGAGCGCATGCGGATCAGGTTGAAAGGCCGGCGCTGGCGATGCCGTGAGGCGCAACACCTCCGGCGGGCTCACTCAGCAGGAGTCGCTCGAGCCCTTTATCCTGAGAATATTCGGGAACGCACGGGGTCTCACTCCCGCTTCGTCTGTGACCACTTTGAAAGAATCTTCCACACAGCAACGGGGCCCGGCGCCGGCGTTGGATCGGAATAGGGTTTTGCTACGACGGCCGCCCAGAGCGCCAGAGTGGCCCGGATGATGATCCAGACGCCCGGCATTGCGGGATCGCCAGTGACGCGGACTAGCTCGATTGACACCGCCGGCGTGGCGACGCCGAACAGCGCGGCGGCACAACTGAATGCCAGCGAGAAGCCGCAGGTGCGCACCAAGGGCGGCATGATGTCGATCAGGAACGGAATCATAGCCGCGTTGTACATTCCGAAGATGAAGGAGAGCCAGAGCTCGACCGTAAGCAGCCGGCCTAAGGACGGCGCCGACACCAGCCAGCTCAGAGCGGGATAGGCGGTCACAATGTCAGCCGCGGTAAGGGCCAGGAGCATCCGGCGGCGGCCGATCCGGTCCGAAAGCACTCCGCCGGCCAGCAGCCAAAACAAATTGGAGCAGCCGACACACAGCATAACGATGAGATTGTCCCGGATTATGAACCCAAGGACCTGCTTTCCAGAGGTGGGCGTATAGGTCATGAGATAAGCGGTGATGAAATAGAAGGTGGTCGTGGTTAGAGATGAAAGCACAATCCCCTGGCCCACAACCTTCCAGTTTCCAACCATTATACCCAGTACCTCGGCGGTAGTCGGATGATGCTTCTGCTGCTCGAACTCCCCCGTCTCCTTGAGCGAGCGGCGCAGAACCATGATCAGCGGAGTGATAAGGCAGCCGATCAGGAATGGGATGCGCCACCCCCAGCGCGTGACCTCGCCCTCAGGAATGATGCCGTACAGCCCCATCCCGAGGAGCCATGCGCAAATCGCGGCGAGTTGCACACTCGCCAATTGCCACGAGCAGTAGAATCCCTCGTTGCCTGGAGTGGCGATCTCCGAAAGATAGACCGAGGAGCCTCCAAGCTCGACGCCGGCTGCAAAGCCCTGGACCAATCTCCCGATCATGACAAGCAGCGGCCCGAGGACGCCGGCTGTCGCGTAGCCGGGGGTGAAAGCGATCACCGCGGTGCCGAAAGTCATCAGGCCGAGAGTCAGAATGAGCCCTGGCCGGCGGCCTTGGCGATCCATATAGGCGCCCAGCACCAGCCCGCCAATGGGGCGCATAAAGTATCCCGATTCAAAGGTCATTACCAATAGCATGAGCGAGATGAGTTGGCTGTTCGCCGGAAAAAAAGTTTTGCCGATCTGGGTGGTAAAATAACCGAAGACAAAGAAATCATACATCGCGAGGAAGTTGCCGCTCCCGACGCGCACCACATCCCAGAACTTTTGTCGGCGCTCGGCTGGGGAAAGCATGGCGTGCCCCTTTCCTCCTGCGAATTGCGAGCTGGTTCGGCGCCTCGGCGTTGCTGCCGCCGAGGCGAGAGCCACACCGAGCTTCCACGATTCCGGCGCGCGTTGCTCGCCCCGCGACGGAACTGCCGCTGCACTCGGTTGCTCCTGGCCCAGCGCACCAGCGCAAGCGAGCGGTAGATTCCGTGCACGAACTCGGAGTACGGCAGTAAGATGAACACGGCAAGGACGACCCGAATGGATCGCCAGCGGCGGCCCTATAGCGCCAGTCGTCTGGAAGCCAGCGGGAGCAGGTTCCCAGCAGCACCGCGGCTGAAGAACGGATACGGCGGGTCATACCGCCCGAATATCGGCTAGAACGCCGCAAGCGGTCAGCACCGAGGTCGGACCAATATGCATGGCGCGGAGGTTGCGGGTAATGGCGGCTGTTGCGGCCACGGAAGGCCTTTGGGCGTCCTCTAGTAGTACATTGGCGTCAGATCGACCGTGAGCCACCTCTTAGAGCGCGATGGCTTGAGGCGGAATCGTCGGAAAGCCTGAATCGCGCTCTCAAAGCCAAAAATCCTAGAGCGGGATGACTTGACCAAGAGTCATCCCGCTCTAAAGCAAGATGACGTCAGCTCGAGGTCATCATGCTCGAGTACTTTTTGTTTGAGAGCGCGAACGAGCTTTCCGACGATCGGGACCCCAATTCCGGGCCCCATTTGCGCGCAAAATGGGACCCGGCGCTCGCGAATTGGGAACCCGAGTTCGCCTCGAGCCATCGCGCTCTTGGTTGATCGATCTGACGATTACGTTAGCCGGATGCCGCACGCCGCAACCGGCTCTTGGTTCAGGTGCGGTTCCGTGCGCCCCGCACCACGCCGAGTCCTAATAGCCCGGCGGCGAAGATGGCCAATGCCGCCGGTTCGGGAACGGACGCGCCCTGCGCTGCGTAGACGCCGACGCATCCCAGGGGGCACACAGTATTCGCCGCTACACCGGGAAAAGGAACGAAGACCTCACCCGAGATCGGATCTACAGCGATGGAGTGAGCATTGCCCGGAACGGTAGGCGTATTCTCGAGCCAGGTATCGGTGGCGTCGCTGATCACCCCGAAGACCGGCCCACCTGGATTATTTGGTCCAGTCACGAAGTAGTTGCGGGTGGTCGGATCGTACCACAACTCATCAGAGCCGCTGATCTGAGGAAAGGTCGCGACGATGGAGCCGTTACCACTCGGGTTGAACAAGATACTCTGGCTCGCATTGCTGCAGCCGATCATCAGATTGCCGCTGGCCCCGACGGCCAGGCCCGCCGGTGAGCACGAGGCGATATTGAACGGTGCGGCGCCGAAATCGAATGTCCTGATTACATTGCCGTTGGAATCGATTTCCGCAAGTCCACCGGGGCCGGTGCCGTTGAACTGCGGAACCGAAATGTAGAAATGGCCAGTCGATGGGTTCCAAGCCGGCTGCTCGAGCCCGGCCTCTCCGCCCGGCACAACAACCCTCGCTATTATGGCGTTCGTGGACGCATCGATAATAGTTCCAAATGCTGGCGTATCGGCATTATTGGCCACGAGCAGCCGGTTATGGGTGGGATCGTAAGCCATTTCGTCGACACGCTTCGTGCCGCCCGTCGAGATCGGCGTGCCGGGTAACGTTGCATAGCCCGCACTTATGTTGAACCCCTTCAAGGTGCTATTGCCATCACCGGCCCATAGCTGATGTTGGCCGGGCTGGTTCACGACGAGGACGCCATCTGGCCCGGAGATCGAAGCGGTGGCCTGCTGCCCTACAAAGCCGGGAACCCGTCCCACAAAGCTATTGTTTTGCGCCGAAAAGTAATCCACAGCGGCGTTCGAACGGTCGGCGACATAGTCAAGCTGAGTGGCCGGGTCGAAGAAGCTGATATCGAACGAGTTGAACGCTCCGCCGGGGTTGGGATTGGCTGAATCGGGCGGGACCGGAATTGTGGTGAGCAGGCTATAAATGGGTTCGGCGGCGGCAGGCCCGCCCCCCGGAGACCCGGCGAGAATGAACGGGATGGCGAGACAGGTAGCCCAGCAAGCTTTTCGCATCGGTTTGCTCCCCCGGGATATGCCGGCCATCGCTTGGTCTCGGCCGGGCCGATTTTCTACGCTATCGTATGCGTGGTTCGCGCCGATTGGTAGGCTATGCGCAAACCACATCAACCACCCTCCTGGCGTTCTGAAGTCCATCATCCCGAGGGCTTGGAAAGGCCGGCGGCCGGAACTGAGTGACGCACAAACCCTGGAGCTTAGCAACCGAAACGGGAGGGATGTCTTAACTGGACAACTAAAGGGGGCTAGAGCAGATCGCGATCAAGTGCGATCGCCGCCGGTGATCCCATCGCGTGAATCTGCTCTAAAAACGACTCCTAGAGCGGTTCCACGTGAGTGGAAAACGCTCTAGCAG
>JAFAHH010000259.1 GCA_019237355.1 Acetobacteraceae bacterium
ATCGTCGCCGGCAGGCGCGGCCGCTTTGGCGGACCATTCCAGATCCTGATCCGTGCGCCAGAGGTATGCCGCCATCTGCAGCGGCTCGGCGAATATCTGCGCTGGGGCAGTTCGCTACCGCCGGCCTTGTCAGAGCTCGCGATCTGCCTGACCGCGCGCCACCTGCGTGTCAACCTCGAATGGCACGCGCATGCGCCGCTCGCGGTTGAGGCCGGAGTGCCGGCGGCGGCGATTGAGGCCATCCGCACCGGCGCCACACCCACCTTCACGGCTGCCGACCAGGTCCTCGTCCGCCGCGCCATTACCGAGCTGATCGATACCAAGCGGCTCACCGACGCCACCTTTGCCGAGGCGATCGCGCGGCTTGGCGAGCAAGGGATCGTCGAACTTGGCACGATCGTCGGCTATTACACGGCGATCGGGAACGCGCTGAATGCTTTTCAGGTGCCGTTGCCCGCGGGCGCGTCGCAACCCTTCCCGGAATAGGAGGAGGGCGCCGCGCGGGTCGCAGCCGAGACCCGTCAGCCCTTGGCTGCTATCGCCTGACGCTTTCCGACCAGCACGGGCCGCGTAGAAACGGTTACGGAAGGGAGAAGTACGATCAAACTCAGGCCCAGCCTGATGAGGCTGCGGTAGTCGCGGCGCTCGCCGTCCTCGACCGGTGCATGGCAGCGCTCGATGCTGGCGCCGAACCGGCGTTGCTCGCTGACAGTCCACTTCCCGCATTACCGACTAGCTGGAGGCAGGATGCAGGTGTGAGATCAGCCAGGTGCCGACCTTTGCGACACTCTGGCCGCCTCTCGCCGGCTATTCGGCCGCTATAAGTTCCCAAATAATCTCGCGCTGTTCTATTCCGTCATTGGATCGACGTGGCGGAGGGCGTAGCACCATCCGATCTCCCTCGAACCGCACGTCGCGAACCTGCTCGCTGCCGATACGGGTGGGGTCGGAGGCGACATCGACCTTCGTGATCAACCGACTCCCGTCAAAGGTGTAGTTCCCACAATAGGAGGAATACTCGCGGCGTGCGCCAGGCGGGATTTCTGCGCGTCCATCGCACACGACCGACATCATTCGCCCATCCGCGCTGAACACGACCCGGCCCATGCCCTTCCCTCCATAAGGAGGCGGCAGTGGCTGGCCGTTGGCGTCATGGGCAGTGGCGGTGGTCAACCGCCAAGTTCCGACAATCGATCGCATTCCGCAGCTCCTCCACCTAGCAGTTTCCACGGTCTATAAGTTTAGGCCTGAAGCTTGCCGGTCAAATAGGAATTTGCTGCGCTGGGCGGTTCCGGTTGTAGAATGACCTTCGAGCTAAGTTACTGCTCGAGCAAGCTCGCAGGTGACAGAATTGTCGGGGAACGCCAATGACTGAGAAAACCGCTCTATACCCGTCCGTATCGCGCCGCGGGATGTTGGCCGGGGCCGCGGGGCTGGTCGGCGCAGCAACGCTCGCTGCCGGCCCGGCATCTGCCCAAACCGCCGCTCGCGAGCAGTCGGGTGGTGCCGTCAATTCTCCAACTAACCCGCGCTATTACCCGAACGCCGCTTGGCTGGCGCAGCGGCAGGAAGAGATCATCGAGCCGGGCCTGGAGATCATCGACCCGCATCATCACCTGTGGGACCGTCAGGGGCACCGATACCTGCTTGATCAGCTGCTCGCTGATACCGGCAGCGGCCACAACATCACCCAAACCGTCTTCATCGAATGCGGCTCGATGTACCGTGCCGAAGGGCCGGTCGAGATGAAGCCGGTGGGCGAAACCGAGTTCGTTAATGGGACCTCAGCGATGAGCGCAAGCGGTCAATATGGGAAGACGCGGCTCTGCGCTGGCATCGTCGGCCACGCTGATTTGCGGCTCGGCGATGGGGTCGCGCGTGTGCTGGAAGCTCAGGTCGTTGCCGGCGACGGTCGCTTTCGCGGCATCCGCCATTCGGTGACCTGGGATGCGAGCGATGCGCTGGCCAAGGCGCGCACCAACCCGACGAAAGGACAGATGCTCGATGCGACTTGGCGCGCCGGCTTTGCCCGCGTAGCTCCGCTCGGGCTGATTTTCGAGGCCTGGCTTTACCATACACAGCTGCTCGAACTTGCCGATCTCGCCCGCGCCTATCCGCAGACCACGATCATTCTCAACCATGTCGGCGGCCCGATCGGCATAGGGCCGTACAAGGACAAAAAAGCCGAGACGTTCGCGCAATGGAAGGCGGGCATTGCCGAAGTCGGGAAATGTCAGAATGTCGTCGTCAAGCTGGGCGGGCTTGGCATGCTGATGGGAATGTTCGAGTTTTATGACCAGGAGATCCCGCCTTCTTCGGCAGACCTCGCAACCGCCTACGCCCCCTACATCGACACCTGCATTGCGGCATTCGGCGCCGATCGGTCGATGTTCGAGAGCAACTTCCCGCCGGATGCCGCGAGCTCGAGCTATGCCATCCTGTGGAACGCGTTCAAGCGCTTGGCTGCGAATTATTCGGCAAACGAGAAGGCTATGCTGTTCAGCGGGACAGCGAAGCGCGTATACCGGCTTGCCTGATCCAGTGATCTTTACCTGTGGTGCAGGCGCCGTCATCTACGAATAAGGAACAGGGGCACGGCCACTCGGCTCCTTTGCTCGAAACGGCCCCTTGTAGCCGGCCTCTCGCGGGCCTCGGGCTAGGCGGCGCCTCCGGTTTCGGAGCGGAATCGGCTGGCCCCCCGAGCCCGCGCCTTGGCGGCCTCTATTCCGCGGTCACGCGGCGGGGCGTTCGTCACGAGAGCGTCGAGCAGTTCCTGTGCTGCCTTTGTGACCTGGTCCACAGCTCGCTCGAAAGCGATTTGGTTCGTCTTGGAAGGCCGAGTAAAGCCACTTAGCTTGCGGATGAATTGCAGTGAAGACGCCCTGATTTCGGCTTCTGTTGCTGGCGGTTTGAAGTTATGGAGGGTCTTGATCGCACGACACATGATTATCCTCACTCAATTCCTGGCACGCACGCCTTCGCAGTGCCCTCTTATTCGCGAGGAACGCGACTGCGTTGACGCGGTATTCTCAAGGCCCCCTCGAGGACCGGTTGGTAGGTGATGGCAGCGCAGCTTGCCCTTGAGTATCCACCAACTGCAAGATGGAAGTTCGGGCAGTTGAGGAGGTCGGTGTCATGACTCAGAAGGCGCGGATTGCTCATTTAGCCGGACCCAATGCCACGATCCAGAATACGCCTCCCCTGGTCACATCCAATAAGGCGAGAGCAAAGCACGGGTTACCCCTTCTGACAAACCCGGGCGGTTCGCCGGCGCGTTTCGACGTGTTGCGTGCACAGCGGTTGGCGGCACCGGTCACTGTCTATGTCGAACAATTCAGCGCGCACCCGCTCGAAGCCGAGGCCGCGGAGCTGTATGGGCCGCCGGACGGCTACATGGACAGTGCCGGGCATATGCACAAGGAACGGCAAAGCGCCGATGATAAGCCGGTCTACGAGGTCGAATTGCGGCCGGAGGACGGTCTCTATCCCTTGCCGTATATGGCAACCCAGACGGATGGAGCGGCGTGGGAGGAGGAATGCGCGTTTCCCAACGCCCCAGAGGCAAAGGCACGCCAAGGCTTCAGAAGCGGACCCCGAAA